>DBFL01000033.1:8384-11810 GCA_002294285.1 Candidatus Neomicrothrix sp. UBA881 | reverse complement strand
TAGGAGAAGAAACAGCGCGTGCTTTAGCAGCAGCAGGTGCATCAGTAATTATGGCTGCAAGAGACAGTAAGAAAAATGCTGACGCTAAAGAAAGAATCCTCTCTGTTCACCCTGAATCGAAACTTGAATTACACGAACTTAATTTGGCTTCTCTACAAGAAGTTAGATCTTCTGCTGAAGAGTTTCTTAGTAAAAATGAGAGTCTTGATATTTTGATAAATAACGCAGGAATCATGTGTACCCCGTTTGGACATACAACTGACGGATTTGAGCAGCAGTTTGGTGTTAATCACCTAGCACACCATCTTTTTACTGGATTGTTGATGCCGGCATTGGGAGAAGCCGAAAATTCACGAGTTGTTAGCCTTTCCTCAGGAGCGCATCTTATTTGTGGAGTAGATCTCGATGATCCAATGTTTGAACGTCGCGACTATGACGGATGGGATAGTTATGGACAGTCAAAATCTGCAAATGCTTTGTTCGCTAGAGAGTTAGATAGACGATTCGGGGAAAGAGGAGTTCATGCGTTTTCAGTTCATCCTGGAATGATTTTCACTGAATTAGGTAGGTACATGACTGAAGATGATATGACCCGTTTGGTCGAAAGAAGGAAAGCGCAAATCTCAGCAGACGAGGAGTCAAGTGGGAGTGACAACATGATGAGTCCCAAAACTGTTGAAGCTGGAGCGGCGACGACTGTTTGGGCTTGTGTCGAGAAGTCGCTTGATGATCAAGGGGGACACTATTTGGCTGATTGTCAGTTAGGGATACCGCTTGAATCCGAGGATGCTTCCCCAGGGTCGTGCAGCATGGCAGGTCACATTTTGGATGATGAGGCTGCTGGAAAACTTTGGGAATTAAGTGAAAAATTAACCGATGGTGCTTTCAGCTGATTTTCAAAGTGACTGCACTTGGGGTGGGCTATTAACATCCCTAACATGACGTCCGTCGTCGGAACCACAAGCGACAAAAATTGACATTAGTGGCAACAATAAAAATGCAAGATATTTTGTGTAAAGGTTGCCTCTCATAATTTATCAACTATCCTTTCCATCACTAAGATTCTAATTTGAGGTTAGTAGATATGAAAGATCTGGTGACAGGAGCCGCAGGATTTATTGGTTCAAGCTTGATTGATAGCCTTTTAGGTAAAGGCAGAAATGTAGTTGGTGTTGATGATTTTTCGCGAAATTATGACCCTAAGCAGAAGAGAGAAAATATAAAGGAAGCTCTACAAAACGTAAATTTCGAGATGAGAAGCGCAAATCTTTTAGAGCCAGGCTCATTAGAAATGCTGAATGAAGTTGACACCGTTTATCATCTGGCTGGGCAGCCAGGGGTTCAGACCTCATGGGGGTCAGGTTTTGAAACCCATTTAGAGAGAAATGTTTTAGCGACACAAATATTGCTTGAGAGATGTTTAGAAAACAATGTCAGAAGGGTCGTGATAGCTTCAAGCTCGTCAGTGTATGGACCGACAAATCGTGAATCAAAAGAAACTGACCTGCCTCATCCCGTTAGTCCATATGGTGTCTCAAAGTTGGCAGCTGAGCATCTAGCTTCTGTTTACGCGGAACGTGGATTAGATGTAATAAGTTTGCGTCTCTTTACGGTTTATGGTCCGAGACAGCGACCCGATATGTCTATTCATAGAATGTTTAATTCCGCTCTAAAAGGAGAACCGTTTCCTTTATGGGGTGAGGGTAAACAAAGAAGGTCATTCACATTTGTGGATGACATAGTTGAGGTTTTTCAACTAGCAGGGAGTGTGCGAGAAGCAAGAAATCGTGTTTTAAATGCTGGTGGAGCGGAACCAGTAGAACTCTTAGATCTGATAAAAACTGTTGAAGAGCTAGTTGGTTGCCCCATAACGCTTCAACAGTTGCAGAAAAGACCTGGAGATCCTGATTTAACATGCGCTTCAAAAGATCTTGTTACCGAAGAATTAGGATGGAAGCCTAAAACACCCTTAGAAATTGGTTTACGGTCACAACTCCAATGGCACAATTCAATCTCAGAACACTTTCATACTTTGCAAGAAGTCGGTTAACCTATAGTTGTGACTTACCAAACTCCTGATTACCACCCTGCATTTGAAGAATACTGTGAGACTATTTTCGAATTAGAAGAAGACAACCTCAAAGTAATACAGGCTCGAATAGCTGAACGCCTTGATGTCTCGAGACCTGCAGTCTCAGAGATGATAAAGAGAATGGCAGATGAAGGGCTGCTAAAAGACGGTGACAGTGGCGTAGCTCTTACTACAAGAGGAATGGAATTAGCCACTCGAGTTGTTCGAAGGCATAGGCTGGCCGAATGTTTCCTTACTGATGTTCTGGGTTTGTCTTGGACAGAAGCGCATCATGAAGCTGGAAAATGGGAGCATGTAATTTCCAATTCTGTTGAAGATGCTATGCGTAAAGTTCTCGAAGACCCGACAACCTGTCCTCACGGAAATCCAATTCCTGGATCGGATTACAAAGAACCAAAAAATCTAGCTAATTTAAATGACCTCCCAGCTGGTGCAGGTTTCGTAGTTGAAAGAATTCCTGAAGAACTCGAATTTACAGATGGTCTTTTGGAATTTCTTGAACAGGCAGAAATAAAACCAGGAAATGCAGGTCGTATAACTGCTATTTCACCTGATGGAACTACCACAGTTGAAATCGGTGGTAATCACATCGGTGTCGGTTCGTTTGCGTCTGGGAGAATTCTTGTCTCTGTCAACTGAACGCCATCCAAATATGAAAAGCAAGATGGTTAAAGTCGACCAGATTGAAGCGACCAACATTGTATTTTCAGGCATGTAGTGGTAGTCCGGAAATATTTCTGACCAAACCCTGTACCAAGGCCAGCTAGTTTCCTCAAAATCTACAATTAAAGCTCTTCTACCAGTTTGAGCCTCTATGGCTACCCAAATCCAGCCGATCGAACCGATAGTTGTTGCAAAAAGCAAAGGAAGAATAAATTTCTTGAAATGGTCGACTGCTAAAGCAATTGCAATTACAACTAAAGGTAGAACAACAACGGTTTGCCTGCCCGGCCACCACCATCCGTGCATGGTGAAAGCCAACCATGTTGCAGTGGACCAGCCGATCAAAAAAGGGAAAATGATGTACTGCCAATTGTCAACCTTTTTTTTGCATAGAAATCCGATTGCAGCAGGAAAAACGAGGAACGAGGGAGTCCAAGCTGCGAGACCGAATCCTCTATCTACTAATAAGCCAATAAATCTTTTTGATCTACCCCATATGTCAGGGTCGCCTCCAATGACATTGAACTCATTTTCTATAAAATGATCGCCAGCTGAATAAACTGTCCACCCGTGATAGACAAATTTGTGAAAAAGAAGGTAGAAAACGGCCATAGAAATAAGAAACGCTGTTGTATAGACAGATAAAAAATGTCTGTCAGTTTTTTTACCCA
>DBFL01000033.1:4960-7989 GCA_002294285.1 Candidatus Neomicrothrix sp. UBA881 | reverse complement strand
AATGCAAATAAGATTGAATTTCGTCTTGAAGGGTTACCTGTCGCAGATGCGACAGCTAAAACAACTGCTAGCGCTGCAGGAACTTCAGGGTAGATTTGACTTCCATAACTGCATAACGGAGGAGCTGAACCAAAAGCGCCAGCAACCCAAGCTGCAGTTTTAGGAGAAACATGGAATCTCCTTACGGCTAACCAAAGAGTACTTGCAGCTAATAAGCCAGCAAAAACTGCTAATAGGGCTCGCGCCCCAACCCATCCAGCTATTCGCATTGGTAAAGCAAGAAGTAGTGGAAGGAGTGGGTCATGCGGACTTAACCTTTGACCAGATGAATTCATGTCGATTGTTTGTGTGTTGAGCCCCACTTCATGAAAGCTTCTAAATTTTTCTTCTTTGATTTCGTCTGAGATGTCTAGATCAAAGTCCTCACCGATGCTTAAAGCTGTTAGGAGATACTGTGGTTCGTCAACACTTACTTGTGCGCCATAGGTGGAACGTGATGGGATAGCGACTGCAGAGACGCCAAAAACTAAAAGGCCTACAAAAAGCATTAGCTTACGAAGATAATTTTTGTCTACCAAAATTAAGCCAAATGGTCAGCTCGGCGGATAACCAAAATCCAAGTCAAGATAGCTGATAGTAAAACAAGGATAAGTGCCAACAGTCCCCCTTCAGCAACAAAGGCATCTTCGAAGGATTGGAATATCTTTGTTGTAAGAGTTGGAAATTCGAAAGGAGCAACGAGAAGGGTTATAGGCAGTTCTTTCATTGTTGACATTAGGACTAGACCTGAACCTGCAAGTAATCCAGGTGTTACCACAGGTAAATCTATAGAAAAGAAACGTTTAATTTTACTTGCCCCGAGTACTTGCGATGCATCTTCCATGCTCTCAGGAATAGAGGCCACGGCTGCTCTAGCCGGAGCAAGCGCTTGAGCGCTGAATCTTACGAGATACGCGAAAATTAAGATGACTATTGTTCCACGTAAGTGTTCAGCGGCCCATGATGTTCTAAGGGTCCAAAAGAACATTGATAAAGCAATGAGAAGACCAGGCATAGCAAAAGTCGAAGTCATAACTGCATTTGCTGTATTGCCAATTGGAGATCTGTATTTGGCAACGAGGTAAGAAACTGGTAACACAATTACGGCGGCAATTACTGCTGTGAGCATACTTATCCATGCAGTATTGATCGTCGGTTTAATGATGTCTTCAAATTCGATAAATAATGGTCGCCCACCCCTGAATTCTCTTAATAAACCATCTGCTGCCCAGTCGCCTAAAGCAATGGTAGGAGTGATAAGCGCTAAGAAGACTATGAGCCAACTCACTGACACGGCTAAAGACTTCCATTTTTTTAAAGGCGTAAGAATCACCTCCACCTGGGTGGCAAAGTCAGGTTTTCTGAATTTTCGACTGAAGAGAGTTTCCACGATGACTGCAAAAGCAGCAAGTGACAAAAGTATTAGAGCTAGAGCAAAAGAAACCGGCTGGTTATTCAACCTTGTTGTCCAGATGGCTCTGGTAAGTGTGTCATACCTCATGAGTTGAACGGCGCCAAAGTCGCTAATGGTATATAGAAAAACTAGTAACGACCCTGCAAACAGTGAAGATGCAATTTGAGGGAGAATGACTTTTCTAAATGTTGCCCAACCAGAATCACCAAGCAATCTGGCACTTTCCTCCAGTGAACTTGGAAGGTTTTTCAATCTTGCAGCGACGGGCAAGTATACGTATGGATAAGTAAAGAGCGTAAGAACAAGCCAAGCTCCGAATAACCCATGCAACTCTAGTGTTCTGTCTATTCCGATATTTTCCAATAAATTGTTGGCTATCCCACCTGGATTAAGCGTCCTTATAAATGCCGCAGCACCTACAAAGGTAGGAAAAACAAGTGGGAGAGGAAGAATTAATTTAAGCACCCTGCGAGACGGAAGGTCTGTTCGGATAGTCAACCAAGCTAGGCCTGTTCCCAGAATTGCTGCTGACAAAGTGACCAATACCGTCAGATTTATAGTTCTCATTAAAGGGGAGAGGGTTTGTTCAGAAAAAAGAAGACCCAGTGGATCGGAATCGCTAGTTATATTCCTCCAAATCAGATACAAACCAGGACACGCGAAAAGAAAAGCAGTGATTAAAGCTGTTACTTTTAGCGCCAGAGGTGCTCTCTGGCTATGTCGTGAAAAATTGCTAGTTAAGAATTCCACTTTCTCTAACTATTCGCTCGGTTTCTTCAAAGCCTCCGCCTAATGAATCAAAGTCTACCGAGCCAATCTCAAGAGCTTCCAGTGCCGGAAGAATAGAGTTAGGTTTTGAGCCTTTAGCTAATGGATATTCGAAGGTTCTATTTGAGAAATAGTCTTGAGCCTGCGGAGTTAAAAGGTAAGCGATTAGTTCATTAGAAGCATCTTTATCTTTAGCTGTTTCGAGAATTGTTGCAGCTGTAATAATTAAAAGTGATCCAATATCATCAGAAGGGAAATCATAGTTTACGGCTCTGTGCTCACTACCTAACGCTGCAGCTTCTTGATAGTTGTAATAATGATTCACCAGTCCCATGTCGATTTCACCTCTACCGGCTGCTTCAACGATTGACCTATTGTTTGGATAGTACTTGGCATCATTTTCTACCATGTCGTTTAACCATTTAGTAGCTGTCTCATTGCCATGCTGATCACGAAACACGGTGAACCAGTCTTCAAAAGAGCCGTTAGTTCCAGGTATAGCTACTCGATTCTTGTAAACGGGGTCAGTTAGATCAAAAACAGAATTAGGCAATTCATCAGGTTTAACTTGATCGACGTTATACACAAGAACACGCTTTCTGCCTGAGAAACCTATCCAGGAACCACTTGCAGCATGGTTTTGTTCTTCGACCAATGAAAGAACACTTCCATCGATAGTGCCTAGAAGTTCATTACCCTCGAGAAAACCAACAGGACCTGGGGATCGTGAAAGGAAAACATCAGCTTCAGTAGATTTGCCCTCTTCGTTAATTAGAATCGCCAAATCGGTTGAATTACCCCAACGAAC
>DBFL01000033.1:0-4575 GCA_002294285.1 Candidatus Neomicrothrix sp. UBA881 | reverse complement strand
CCCGAATAGATTGTTACTTCCTTACCTGCATCACTAGCACAATCGCCTTGGACTATTTCCGCTGCTCTTTCAGAAAGTTCTTCACGTTTGTTGGAACTGCTAGAGCAACTAGCACTTAAGAAGGCAAGACAAATTAAAGATGAGAGTATTATTTTAGGTTTAGTTTTCATTAGGCTGAGTGTATCGAATGGTTTTCAAAATTTGTAAGGTATACCTAACAAATTTTAGATTTAATTATTATGGAAAAAGTAAACAGTTTTATTTCCTTCTTCAGTTTAAAAAGACTTTCAAGACCCATTGGGGTGTTGCTAGCACTCCTTATTTGTTTTGTGGCTCTTATCTGGGTTTTGAAAGAAGTTGATCGAGAATCTCTCAGTAGATCTTGGTCCACCGCTATAAATGATCCATTTATGGTTTTTCTTGTAGCAGTCGCTTTTGCTTCTGCTTTTTTGCTAAGAGCTTTCGCTTGGAAAAAGATTGTTCCAAATCTGTCTTTCGGACAGTCTCTAGCAGCTATTAATCTTTCTCTGGGTGCAAATCATGTATTACCTCTAAGATTAGGTGAACCTTTGCGGGTTGTAAGTGTGGTCAGGCGTGCACGGATACCTATAGAAACCGCTACAGCTTCAACTGTCACTTTAAGGTCTGCAGATATTGTCACTGTCGTTTGTTTAGGATGTTTAGCAGCTCCTGGGGCTTTTGTTGAAGTAGTTGGATATTGGGGATTTGCTGCACTCGGTCTCGCCTTGAGTTTGTGTATTTTCGGCTTTCTATGGATGAAAAAACTTCAAAGTTTCAATCCACTTACAATGGGACTACCAGGACCTTCGGTTTTCCTTTTAACCGCCTCTGCATGGCTCGCAGAGGCAGCTGTGATATGGCAGTGCGCTAGGTGGTCGGGGATAGAGCTGTCTCCATCCGAAGCACTTTTTGTAACCGCTGTAGCTGTGGCCTCACAAATCGTAGCTGTGGCTCCAAGTGGCTTTGGGACATATGAAGCAGCCTCGGTGGCAGCATATGCAATTCTTGGACATGATCCAGGAGTAGCACTAGCAGCCGCTTTAATTACACACGCTTTAAAAACAGCTTATTCTTTACTAGCTGGAGGGATCTTTACGTTTTTTCCAAGACCGGGAGCATTGGGAAATTTTCGACTTGCGAAACAACGAAGTACAAATCCTATTTCAGTATCTGAACTTCCTGAACAAGCTCCGATTCTTTTTTTCATGCCAGCTCTCAATGAAGAAGAGACAGTTGAGTCCTGTATAAAGCGGTGTCCTGAAAGTGTTTTAGGGAGAGAGGTTAAAGTACTAGTAATAGACGATGGCTCTACCGATTCAACTGCCCAAAAAGCAAAAGAAGCAGGAGCTAAGGTGATTTCATTGCCTACTTGTGGGGGACTTGGTGCTGCAGTACGTATTGGGCTTGAATACGGGGTAGAGATCGGAGCTGCAGCAATAGCATTTTGCGACGCTGATGAAGAATACCCTCCTGATGAGCTGGAAAATTTGGTAGCACCAATACTTTCCCACAGTGCCGATTATGTGGTCGGAAGTAGGTTCTTAGGCACTATTAAACATATGAGACCTCACAGGCGTTTCGGTAATAAAGTTTTGACTATTTTGTTATCTGTTATTGCCAGGCGTCGAATTACTGATGGACAATCCGGATACCGTGCTTTCTCTTATGAAGCAGCAGCCAACGCGGAGATCATTCATGACTTCAATTATGCACAGGTTCTAACTCTTGATCTTTTGGCCAAAGGTTATCGATATATAGAAGTTCCAATCAGCTATAGATTTAGAACCAAAGGTGACAGCTTCGTAAAGTTAGGTGGGTATCTAAAGAAAGTTGTACCCGCTGTTTATAGAGAATTGAATACAGTTTGAGGATTTAGTCTTCCACAACGTGTGTTTGAAATTGCTCAAGAGATGATTGCCAAAAGTCTTGATCAAAAGAACCGTCTGGTTGCAGTGCATTGGCCGCAGCGTATCCCATAGACAACGCGTGATGAAGATTGTCAGGTGCAAAAAGTCCCTGTCTACCAAAGATCGTAAGTCTGCTTTGTTTCGTAGACCAATCAACAAGATCTTCGAACTTTTCTTTATACCCAAGGTCATAAATAGGGTAAACCTTTGGTAAACGTCGAGTTTCTGTGCCCAAAAGATTAATCTTTGGTAGTCCTTGTCTTGCCAGCGATTCAATCATTAAATCACCGAGTTCTTCGTTGCTTGCAAGCCATATTTCGTCACCTTCCCAGCAAGGCACTTCACAGCAGATAATCGTAAAATCATCCGGATCGGATGTGTCACGGTAGTTTTTAGGCTCTGAGATTCTACTAATTGGTGTGTCTGTTTCAGGAAAATAGTGGGCGTCGAATTCGGTCAATCTTTTATGATCGCAGATCAAATAAACGAGAACCATCGCCCTGTAATTTAGTTGATTTAATGATTCGATAATTTCTGGTGGAGGAGAAGGTGAGAGCATCTTGGCCAATGAGCCAAATGGAGCGGTCGACCAAATTCTTTTAGATTCAAATATTTCATCTTTCGTTTCGGTTATTGCATGATTAGGACTTGATAGGTCGATTGAATCTATTTCTGTATCGAAGAAAAATTTTGCACCTTTGTTTTGAGCTTCCTCTGCTAATCGTTCACAAATTTGTCCGTAACCATTGCGAGGATAGAAAAATTTCTGCCCGTTACGCATCGTAGAGAGAACTAGTTTTTTGAGAATTTCTAGATGGGAACTTGCGGAAACTCTTTTTTTTGCGAGATCGGAGTGCAGTTCCTCTGCAGGTTTACCCCACAATTTTTTTGCGTATGGTCCATAAATTAAGTCGAAGACTTTTGGACCAAGTCCAGCTTTTATGTGTTCTGCAAAAGTTTCTTCTTTTGGTTGTTTAAAGGGAGAAGTAAGAGAATCTTTAAATAACGAGAGAACAGTTTTTGGAGGCAGGGATTTAATTAAATTTGTGAAACTGAGTGGGAAAGTGACCCATTTTTCTTCGACTCGTATCCGACCGTTTCTATTTCGTATTTGAAGGTCTTCCCCTAAAACATCTTTTAATATTTTTAGCAAAGGTTTTGAAGTGGCAGGGTGTAGACGATGTGAACCATAATCAACTCTCATCCCATTTATGTCGAAACTGGCTGCCATCCCTCCCGGCCGATCAAGACGTTCGATCACAGCAACGTCATGTCCTTTACTTGCTGCTTCATAGGCGGACATTAAACCAGCGGGACCTGAACCGATAATTAGTATTTCGGTTTTCACATCAAGTGTTTTTTCTAAATGCAGACACTTCTATATCTTTGTGTTCCAAACCGACACGGTCTCCCTTAATGTGGGATGTCGCAGGAGCTGTGCGAACTTTCAATTTAGTGCCGTCATTTAGTTTTACGGTCAAGAGTGAATCGTGGCCGTAGTATTCGACGGTTTCTATTTCAGCATCATCGCCGCTAGTGATTACTAGATTCTCAGGTCTAATAACCAATTCAACATCACCATCATGATCCTGATCGAGTTTTAAGAAACCTATTGGAGTTTCAGCTTTATCGCCTGATGCTTTACATCTAACTAAGTTCACAGCTCCAACGAAGGAAGCAATCCAATTGTTAGATGGCTTGTCATATATAACATTTGGCGAGTCGACTTGAAGAATTTTTCCATCATTCATAACAGCTACTCTGTCTCCAAGCAGGAATGCCTCATCTTGATCGTGTGTCACAAAAATTGTAGTGATTCCTAATTCTCCGATCAGTCGGTGAACTTCTGCGCGTACTTCTACTCTTAGAGCGCTATCCAGGTTTGAGAAAGGTTCATCCAGCAGAAGGACAGATGGTCGTGGAGCGAGTGCTCTTGCTAGGGCGACTCTTTGCTTCTGACCACCTGAAAGTGTTTCTGGTCGTCGTTTTTCAAAATTAGGAAGGCCAACGATTTCTAGTAATTCTGCAACTCTTTGTTTTTTGGGGACATCTTTTTTCAGACCGTAAGAGACATTTTGTTCAACTGTCATGTGGGGGAAAAGAGCTGCATCTTGAAAAACCATCCCTACTTTTCTTTTCTCCGGCGCTACGTGTATGTCATCGTCAAGAACTATTTGATCACAGATTGTTATTCTTCCCTCCTCGGGATTTTCAAGTCCGGCGATGCTTCGCAACAGAGTTGTCTTACCGCAGCCACTCGGGCCTAAGAGGGAGAGGATTTCAGAAGTTGCGATTTTCAAGTCAATTTTTGCCAAGACAGATTGTTCATCAAAGGTTTTAGAAACCCCTTCGACTTTAACTTCACCGAACTCTGAATTGTTATCCATAAGTAGTAAGGCTAATACAAGAAATTTAAAAGCGGAAGGGGTTGCTATTGGTTTTAAATCATGTAGCTTAAGAAATATTGTTAGGTATCCTTAACAATATTAATAATGTTTAATTTAAGAGGGAAAATGATTAATAAGTTTTTATCTTCAAAAGTTCTGATTTCTTGCTTGGCGTTGAGTCTTTTAGCAGGAGCTTGTGGAAGTGATGATGGAGGTACCGTTCGAGAGATAGGATCTTCGTCTGGTTCAGCTTCTGGTTC
>DBFL01000072.1:1445-4297 GCA_002294285.1 Candidatus Neomicrothrix sp. UBA881 | reverse complement strand
ATCTGCTTTGTCGATTACCAGTCTGCTTACCCAGTCCCGATAATAATTCGCAACTCCTATAACTGAAGATTCGTATCCTGTCTCTGTGAGAAGTCGATCAGCGGGACCTTTAAGGGCTGAACCGGCAATTATCGGAGAAACAGCGACAACATCTTCTTGACGGCTTTTCAACGCATCAGATATTTCTGGAATTGAAAAAATAGGAGAAATGGAAACCACTGGATTAGAGGGGGCAATTATTATCATTTCCGCCTCCCTAATTGCATCAATAACTCCTGGTGCCGCTGTTGCTTGTGAAGAACCATTAAAGCGAACCGAAGAAACAGATACTTGGTGGCGATGTTTAACAAAGTACTCCTGAAAAGAAATCTCATCTCCGGTTTCGAGCAAAGTGACCATTGTTTCAACTCTACTTTCAGTCATTGGAAGAAGATTTACAGAGACTCCCAGAGAAGAGGAGATCTCTTTAGTCACTTCTGTCAAACCCGCTCCTTCAGACATCCTGCCTGTTCTGTAGAGATGAGTTGCCAGATCTTTATCGCCAAGATTGAACCATGTTTGACCACCAAGCTTTTCAAGAGATTCCATAGCAAGCCAGGTTTCTCCTGCTAGACCCCAACCAGTTTCGGTATTGTTGAGCCCAGCCAAAGTGTAAGTGACGGTGTCTATATCAGGGCAGATGTAAAGTCCGTGCATTATTGCATCATCGCCAGTATTTACAATGGCAGTTATATTTTCAGGATCAATTACATCTTTTAGACCGTTTAGAAGCCGTGCGGCACCAACACCGCCAGCCAGAACACAGATCAATGTAAACCCTCTAAACGCCCTTCTAAAAGGGCCATGTCAGCATCAACCATCATTTTTACAAGATCTTCAAAACCGACTTCTGGTTTCCAACCTAAAACTTCGTTAGCTTTGCTAGCGTCACCAACTAATAGGTCAACTTCTGCTGGTCTTATAAGATTTTCATCCACTTTGATGTAATTCTCCCAGTCAAGATTCAGATACGAGAAAGCCACCTCGCAGAATTCTTTTACCGAATGCGTCTCTCCAGTGCAAACCACATAATCATCAGCAGCTTCCTGTTGGAGCATCTGCCACATTGCTTCAACGTAGTCACCGGCAAAACCCCAGTCGCGTTTCGCTTCCAGATTTCCGAGATGAAGTTCATTAGCTTTACCTAAAGCAATTTGGGCAGCCGTATGACTTATTTTTCTTGTGACAAATTCCAGTCCACGCCTCGGACTTTCATGGTTGAACAACATGCCCGAACTGGCATGCAAGCCGTAACTCTCACGGTAGTTGACTGTTATCCAGTGACCGTAGACCTTAGCCACTCCGTAAGGACTCCTCGGGTGGAAGGGAGTTGTTTCTTTTTGAGGCACTTCTACTACCTTGCCGAACATCTCCGATGAACTTGCTTGATAGAAACGAATTGAAGGGTCGGTAAGTCTTATTGCATCCAGCATTCTTGTAACACCTAAAGCTGTTGTTTCACCTGTCAGAACAGGTTGCGAGAAAGAAGTTTGTACAAATGATTGAGCAGCGAGATTGTAAACCTCGGAAGGTTCAAAAAGTTTTAAAGCTTCAACTATGGAAAGTTGATCCAAAAGGTCTCCTGAAATAAATTCGATTTGGTCCATCAAATGGGAAATTCGTTCAAAGTTAACCGTTGAACTTCTCCTCACCATTCCGGCCACCTCGTAACCTTTACCAAGTAACAGTTCAGCGAGATAAGAGCCGTCCTGGCCAGTTATGCCGGTTATGAAAGCCCGTTTACTCATAGTTCTATTCTGCCTGTCGTTCAAGCAGAACTTGCACTCGCCAGAATTCTAGAAGGTCATTTAATGTATCTTCTAGAGAAAATTCTGGTTTCCATCCGGTGGTTTCAATTAGTTTTGTGGAGTCTCCGAAAAGTTCTTCCACCTCAACTGGTCGGAAAAGCTTTTCATCAATTTCAAATTCCATTTCATGTTCCGCCAGATCAACAATTTTTTCTGCAATTTCCTTAATTGATGTAGCCGAACCAGAACACACGTTGTAAGCCTCGCCAGGTTTACCTGAAAGAGAAAGCATTCTGTAAGCAGCTACGACATCCCTAACGTCAGTAAAGTCACGCTTTGCCTCCAAGTTTCCTATCTTCACTATTTTCTCACCCGAGAGTTCATTCCTAGCGACACGACAAGCTATGGCCGCACTAACAAAATTTTCACTTTGACCGGGACCAAAATGGTTAAAGGCCCTAATCCGAATAACGTTCTGGTCGTATCCGTTAAAAGCCTGCAAAGCAATCAAGTCAGCAGCTGCTTTTGAAGCAGCGTACGGCGAGACAGGCGCTAATGATCTTTCTTCAGTAATTGGCATTTCATTAGAGGAGACATGGCCGTAGACGTCTGCGCTCGTCACTGTTACAACTTTTTCTATATTTGACTCTCGTGCCGCAGTCAGGACGTTAATAGTTCCCTCAGCATTACTTTTAAAAGTCTCAAGTGGTTTTTCCCATGAGGTTGATATATCAGCCTGACCAGCAAGATGAAAAATTACTTCAGGACCAGTTTCTTTAAATAACTCAACCAAACCTTCTAAATCAAGCAAGTTGGGACCACCCGTAGAAACGTCAGTCCCCGACACTTCATCATCATGTTCTTCCAAATGATCGATTAAATGCCGACCCACGAAACCCGCGGATCCTGTAACAAGTGCTTTCATAGGTCAAATTAGCCTTTATATTGCTTAACACCGACCTTAGACGCAGATAGACAAGTAACAACCTCTCGGCAGAACTATGGTTTGTAAAGCGTGGAAAAGAAAGAAAAGTCAAAAAGTAGCAATGGTTTAGAGCCAACGGT
>DBFL01000072.1:894-1024 GCA_002294285.1 Candidatus Neomicrothrix sp. UBA881 | reverse complement strand
AGCAAAGAAAAAGCAAACTCAGAAATTCAAGAACTGATAACAAGAATAGTTCCATCTGCAAAATTAATAAGAACAGAAACTTCGAAAAAATATCCTCATTTAGCGAATCTCTCTCTTCAGAATGAATCAG
>DBFL01000072.1:0-524 GCA_002294285.1 Candidatus Neomicrothrix sp. UBA881 | reverse complement strand
GCTACCTGCGTTAGAAGAATGGTCGAATTAGCGATTGAAGGAAACGCAGGGATAGTAGGGCCAAAGATTTTAAATGCAGAAAATCCCACTCAACTTGAAGACATGGGTTCAATAATGGATCACTTTTGCTCTCCAGTAGCGAGAGCAGAGAAGGGCGAAAACGATCAAGGACAACATGATCTCCCCAAGGAGGTGTCTGTAGTTCCGGAATCTGCAATGTTGATAAGAGCTGACCTTTTCAGAGCAATAGGGGGATACGACCCAGAAATCGAATCGCCGGACAATAATGTCGAGATTTGCCTAAGGTCACACCTCGTGGGTGCAAAGATCCTTCTGGCGTCCAATTCTGTTGCCACCCGTTTTAAAAATCAAAAACCGGTTACCCATCTGGGTGTCCAAATTTCAAGACCAAGAAACAGAATCCGAATGACCTTAGCTAGCAGTTTCGGTGTATCTCTTTTTCGCAGCGTTTTGGAATCCATTGCTATAACAACATCAGGGATCGTATATGGGTTAACAACTGG
>DBFL01000050.1:2951-4225 GCA_002294285.1 Candidatus Neomicrothrix sp. UBA881 | reverse complement strand
TGCGTTAACGGTGCTTTCAAAAGACCTCGAAGAAAACGTAAGTAATAAAATTTCCTCAATGCGAATACCTCCAAAAGTAGAAGTCATTCCTAATTTCCTAATTTCCGAATCAATAAAACCACAGAGTCGGTACACAAAATACAGAGAAGAATATGAACTAGGTGAAAAGCTCGTTGTGATGTACGCCGGAAACTTAGGCAACTCGCAATCTTTCGAACTGATGATCAAAGCAGCGGAAAATCATGAAAAGAGAGAAGATGTTATTTATGTGATAAACGGCAGCGGAGTTATGTCTGAGACGCTTAAAGATAAAGCAACTGAACTAAGAAATTTGAAAGTTATTGACTATCAACCAATCAAACGTCTTTCAGAGGTTTTAGCGACCGCAGACATACATATAGTTCCGCTCCGAACCGGTTTGGGTCACATGAGCGTGCCTTCTAAAATTTATAGTGTTTTTGCAGCCGGACGTCCTGTATTAGCAAGCGTTGACTCTGAAACCGAGATAGAGAGAATAATTAGAGCTTCAGGTGCTGGTATTGCAGTACAACCTGATGATTTCAATTCTTTTCGTGACAGATTGGAAGAACTGATTGAAAATTCTGAATTACGAGAAGAGATGGGCAACAAAGCAAGAATTTGGCTTGAAAAATGGTATTCGCCCGAAGTAATTGCAGGTTCTTACCTTGATTTGGTCCAACAATAAATCTTTAAGTATCAGCTAAAAACATACCATCTGTGTCTTACTTCGGATAGCGTGGTTCTCTCATGGCTAAAGGAAATTCTGCTGACAAAATAGCTCGCGCCGCAAAAGCAGGCGCTAGCGGAGGAACGTCTGAAAGTCGGCGTCTGGGTTTTCCCATCGCGATGGCCTGCGTCGTAATTTTAGGGATTGTGCTGGTTGGATGGTCAAGATCCAATAGAGAAGCAACATCAGCACCAAGAGTGGGAGACCACTGGCATTCTGCTTACGACATTTACAACTGTGCTGAATCAGATTCAACCCTCGAGTCACGCGAGTATAGAGGCGGTTGGAGATCAAAATTTATCGTTGAAAGAGATCCGAATGGCATTCATACACACGGAGACGGCTTAATCCATATCCACCCATTCAACTCGTTGGCAAGCGGCAACGATGCCAAGTTGGGTCAATTCATGGAAGCATTTGGCGGGTATATAACTGACACTTCAATAAAACTAGACACGGGAGAGGTGATTGAAGAAGGTTTTGAATGTGAAGGCAAGCCAGCAATACTAACGGTCGCCCGTTTCGA
>DBFL01000050.1:0-2512 GCA_002294285.1 Candidatus Neomicrothrix sp. UBA881 | reverse complement strand
CCTCCACGGCCGGAGAGGTTTACTTACTTAGAGACAGTAGACCCACGGGCCTTACTTTCAGATAATCCTGTTTTAGAACTTCCATCGGACGACACAACAGGTTAGAGGAAGGCCGTGCGGGCCATTATTCTCGTCGGAGGCTTCGGAACTAGGCTTAGACCTTTAACCAACGACAAACCAAAGCAGATGCTGACCGTCGGGAATAAACCGATGTTGGAAAATGTAATTCAAGAATTATCACAACATGGGATTACTGAAGTCATACTGTCTATGGGTTTCAAGCCGGACATATTTATAGACAAATATCCTGAAGAGGTATGTGCCGGGTTGCCACTTAAATACGTTGTTGAGCCCACACCACTTGACACAGCAGGAGCTATTAGATTTGCAGTTGCAGAAAGTGGCATAAAAGATACATTTCTAGTTTGCAATGGCGACGTGATAACCGAAACTGATCTAAGTGAGTTGATTGATTTCCACAAGGCAATAACTGCAGAAGCAACCATTTCTTTAACTCCAACCACTAACCCATCACAGTATGGGATAGTTCCAACTGACAAAAGCGGCAAAGTAACTGGGTTTATAGAGAAACCATCAGGCCCTGATTTTGAAACAAATCTCATTAACGCCGGCTATTACGTGATGGAACCATCAGTAGTGAACAGAATTGCAAACGACCGGCCGGTTTCAGTAGAGACAGAAATCTTCCCGAATATGGTCGAAGATGAGAGACTCTTTGCTGTCCCATCAGACAGATATTGGATAGATGCGGGAACACCTGAAACCTTTCTAAAAGCAAATCTCGATTTAATAAACGGGCAAAGAATGAAAAATATCAATGGAGTCCATTCTGAGGCTTCGATTAGCCCCGATGCTGTGATTAAATCGTCAATTGTTGGTAGAGGAGTCGTCATAGGCGAAGGGGCACACATAGAAAACTCAGTTCTCATGGAAGGTGTAGAAGTAGAAAAAAACGTAATGGTTGAAGGCTCTATAGTTGGAGAGAGAGCAAAAGTTGAGGAAAATTGCCAGATCTTGGAGTTAACCATCATTAATCACGAGGAAATTGTTGAAAAAGGAAGCCAACTCAGAGCAACTATCTACCAGAACCGGATGAACAAATGAGAGTACTGGTAACAGGAGGTGCAGGATTTATTGGTTCCGCACTGGTTGACAAACTTGCAAAAAACGATCATCAAGTTCTGGTTATCGATAATTTTTCAACCGGTTCAGAGAAAAATTTAAAAGAAGCTCAAGAAATTTCAGGTGTAAATCTAATTATTGAAGAGTGTGACATCCGAGAAACAGAAGCGACCAAGCTAATTGCCGATTATGAACCTTCGGTTATTTTCCATCTTGCAGCACAAGTGGATGTCAGAGCATCAGTAACTGATCCTTTAACTGACGCGGAAACCAACCTTTTAGGAATGATAAGAGTTTTAGAAGGAGCCAGAACCTCAAAAACTGAAAAGTTTATTCTTGCCGCTTCTGGCGGAACCATCTATGGAGAACCAGACTCAAAACTTTTACCACTAAAAGAAGACACTCCCTGGAATCCGCTTTCTCCTTATGGTGTTTCTAAACTTGCCGGAGGTTTGTATCTCGAAACATACAGTCATCTTTATGGGATAAAAGGAACGACTCTCGCTTTGGCTAATGTTTATGGACCTCGACAAGATCCCCACGGTGAAGCCGGAGTAGTAGCCATTTTTGCAGGAAAACTATTAGATGGAGATCCATGCACAATTTATGGAACTGGAAATCAAACACGAGACTTTGTCTATGTAGATGATGTTGCGTCTGCATTCGTAGCTTCGATGGAACGCGGAGATGGACATCTATTGAATGTAGGAACCGGAGTTGAAACGTCCATACAGGATCTATATAAAGAAATGGCTTTAGCAGTTGGAGTTGACAGCGAGCCTGAAAAAGGCAAAGAAAGGCCGGGTGAGCTAGAACGGTCATCACTAGATCCATCGTTAGCTAAAAGCGTCATAGGTTGGGAACCTCAAACAAATTTGAGAGAAGGAGTTGAAAACACTCTGGAATGGTTCAGGTCAAAAAGAGAGACAGGTTCCTAACGGAAAAGGTCCTCTTCCGGAGATCTTACAATTTCACTTACTACACCTTTTTTACTTCCCAGCCATTCTGGATTTACTCCACGTATGACCGCAACTGGGATAGCTTCTGCTTTACCCATAACAAGTTCAGCTGCTGACGCTAGTTCATCCACCAATGCAACTTCAGTAACCTGCAGTTCACGCCCCAAAGCATCTTGGGTGCCTCGTAGATCGATGATTGGGGACAAACCGAAACTCCCTATCGCAACATCTGTGACACCTCTTCTCCAAGGACGCCCAAAAGTATCACTAATTATGACAGCCACTTCGACCCCATGTTTATGGAAAAGAGAATCGTGAATTTTTTTAGCTGACTTGTCTGGAAATTTTGGAAGAAGAGCAGCTTGACCAGACTCCACATTAGACAAGTCGATGCCCGCATTTGCACATAT
>DBFL01000038.1:3687-5559 GCA_002294285.1 Candidatus Neomicrothrix sp. UBA881 | reverse complement strand
CTCGGAATGGAAACCAGGTAAATATTTGGACCGACACTGTGAGTCATTAGAAGAGGAAGACGATGGGTGTCGTGCCGATTTGATGATGGAAATAGGCATGGGTGCCGAAGTGGTCAGACATCCAGACTCCTCAGAGCAGCTTTATGGAGTATCACAATATTTACGGATCTTTGATTTAATGGAAGACAACCCTACTACTGGACAATTCGGTCTCTGGGGTCAGTGGATTGGGTCTTTAGGGGCTCATCCAAATGGTGCGTTTAATTCTATTGAAGGTGGATTGTTCATTCATGACAAGATGGGTCGAAGCAAATTTCCAAAATATATGGCTTCCGCAGCAACTCATCTTTATTCGTCCGATAGCGATACTGGAGGGGGGTGGGGCTTTTATGAAAGAAGAATCGATTGTTCGGTACTTGGACGAATAACGATAGCAAATCGCATGATAGTCCCACCGAATCTTATTGCATTTGACGAAGATCAAGAAACACACGACAGTGAAGGTGGAATTTTTGTAGGAACCTCATGGGTGGCGCTTCCGCTAATTAATGGATCACCTAGAGTTGACGGTCAACCCAAAAGCACCGATGAAGGTCTAATGACATGGACTTTCGTTATAGATGCAGATAATTACAGCGGACCTTTAATTGCCTATGTCCCAGAACACTGGTCGAGAAGGTTGGATCGATGGAACGCTATGGAAATTCTCGATGATGTTTACGAAGCTGAAAATGAAGGTTGGGACCTAGAAAGCCCTCTAGCTAAAACTTTGATTGATTTCCTTGATGGTGAAGTGTCAAACAGTCAGCTGCATTCAAGCATTGAAGACGAAGAATGGTACGGGGGTTGGGGTGGAGAAAAAGAATTCGGTTCTCCACACTGGGTGAGGAAAGAAGACACACTTGGTTATTCTCCTGCACGAGGTTACATACCAACAGGTATCGAAATGCCACCAATACCAACATTTAAAGTTGAAACCCCAGACGGTCGTATTTTCCTAAAAATCTTCCCACCACAAATACCCAATGAGACAATTAGTGAAGCATTTGTATTAAATGTCCAAACATTTGACGTAAATCTTTACAACCATTTTCTCAAAACATTCCAACAGCCAGATGATGCCTCAAACTTCAAAATTAATTTTGATGGTCTAGGCATACCGATGCAAGTAGAAGGCTGGGATGAGAACCCTTGGGAAGGGATCGAGATTATTGACCTTGAAGCTTTCGAAGACCCTTATGAAGCTAATTTGGAACTTCGCGTTCCTCTATTGCCAGTAAACAAGAATGGCGAGACAAACATTTTATTTAATTGGCAGAAAGATCAGAAAAGTGAACGCGGCTGGTCAAACTATTTCGAAGTAAAAAATGGTGTTCCCACTCCGGTATCAGAAAATGAAGTTCCTGAACAAATAAAGCAACTGGAATATGAAACTCTCCGACATCCGACTAGTCTCATGAGCCATGAAAACGTTACAGATCAATGGTTTGATTCAAGCTGTTTTACTTGTGTAGACGCGACGGGATGCGACGCTACCAAGTATCAAACTCTTTTAGATGACGGAAGTCGCATAACCTACCGCTGGTATCGCTTTATGGATCAACCAGCGTTTGATCATTTGAGTATCGAATATCCTGAAAAATATTCAGATGACTCCCTTAACGAACTTCAGAAAGTGGTCGAAGCAATTCATCGAGAATGGGGGAGCGATCATAAGTTAATTGAACGTCCGATTGTATTCGACAACAAAAACCTTGCAGAAGTTGACCACGGTTTGATCGTTGAACCTCCACCAGGAAAGGAAATCGGTTGGGTTCCAATAGTTCTTGAAGTTGAACTTCCAGATGGAATCTGGCAGGAAGAAATCGATGC
>DBFL01000038.1:2865-3278 GCA_002294285.1 Candidatus Neomicrothrix sp. UBA881 | reverse complement strand
AAGCAAAACAGAGTTGAAACAAGCATTGAGGATAGCCCTGAGTTTCGCAGGGAAAGGTTCCGCGTTCTTTACAACGACCTTTACGACGATCTCTGGCGTTATGTCCAAAGACGTTGCATCAACACTGAAGAAGCCCGAGACACTTTAAGTGAAGTTTTTCTCGTGGCATGGAGAAGACTCGAAGACGTACCAGTCGGCAAGGAAGCCAGATTATGGCTTTTTGGTGTAGCTAGAAATCTTGTTAAAACAAGTTGGCGGAAACGCAAACGAAGCAGTGATTTAGTCGATCGCATAGGTAACGAAATTTCGATAAAAAGTTCAACACATGAAGAACTGGACAACTCGGGTGTTCTAAAGATCATTAAAGCACTTCAGTTTCTAAGCGAAAACGATCAAGAAATTCTGCGACTGGT
>DBFL01000038.1:1744-2443 GCA_002294285.1 Candidatus Neomicrothrix sp. UBA881 | reverse complement strand
ATGCAAACCGAGAAATCATTTTCAGAAATTAAGAATCTTCAGGAAATCGCTGAAAGGTTCTCTCCCGAAACGACAAGTAGTTGTTAGAGGTACAGAAAGACAGACAATGGACAGCGAAAATCCAATAGATGACTTAAAAAAAATCGTTCCATTTGAGGGAGGACCAGATGATTCACAAGAGGAATCCGAAATACGAGATTCACTCCTTGAGTCCATAATTGTTGCAGATCCGAAGCTATCTCCTATACAGAAAACCCTAAGAAGTTTGGCAGGAAAACCACTATGGAGAAGAACTGGATTTGTGGTTCCATCTTTTACAGTTCTAGTCGCAATGAGCTTTCTTGTTTTCTCAACTGTAACTTCCCCTTCAGCTTTCGCAGAGGTAAGCCAAGCAACAGAAAATTCAGTTAACGCCAGATCTGGGGTCTCTACAACTCTTTTTGAAATAGTTGATCTACAAACTGAAAATGTCAAATATTCCGAGGAAACGGTTTTCCGTTTTGAAGGAGACAGTTATTCTCTTGTCCATCCTGATTTTGAAATCCGCGGTGTTGCCGGCTCGGAATACATAAAAAAAGGTAACCAGTGGACTATCAATGAAACTTTACGAAATACAGGAGTCAGGTCAGTGCAGAGAAACTCTGAAAAATTCAAAGACTTCCATAAGGGTGGTAAAGATTTCAGAAAAATCTCATCAAA
>DBFL01000038.1:0-1359 GCA_002294285.1 Candidatus Neomicrothrix sp. UBA881 | reverse complement strand
CCACAGGTAGTTGAACCTGTCAGGAAGTCTCTTATAGACCAATTGCATCAGGCTTCAGCTGATTTCACAGTCGTTGAAGGAGTGCTAACTGAGATACTTCTAGAAACAAACGTCGATTTCCCAGACCGTGAACCTCATCTGGTTCGAATTAAGGTAGCTTTTGCCGAACATGGAAAACCACAAAATATAACTACTCCCGAAATCAACGAAAGTTTTGTTCCTCAAAATGAGAGTGGCCTGAGCTCCTATCTGCAAGCAAAGATGACTCTCGATGACCTTGAAAAAAGGCGACCGAATTTATGTTCAAAACCAGCGGTTAAAGATTTAGGAAGATTTGAGATGATGTCTTGGTTTGAAAATCATTTCGACTGTCTGAAAAATGCAGGTGAAGCAGAGGCATCTGAGGCGTTCAGAAAAATGGTTCGCGAGCGTTTTCAAGGTTTTTACAAAGACTAATAATCAACCATTAGATTCCAAGAAATCTTTCATAAAATTGCTTAATATCTCGACACTCTCAATAGGCATAGCGTTATAGAGGCTAGTTCTAACACCTCCTACACTTCGGTGGCCTTTGAGGTTTATCAGATCAAGAGCCGTAGCTTCTTCAATAAATTTGTTTTCAAGAGTTTCATCGGGAAGATGGAAAATTATGTTCATCATTGACCTGCTGCCAGTTGCAACAGGTGATGAATACCAGCCGTCACTGTTATCAATCACCTCATAAATGAGACTAGATCGGATTTCGGCACGCCTTTCAAATTCCGTCAAGCCACCATTTTCCTCCATCCAGTCGAGAACCTTTCCCATTACATAAATCGGGAACATAGGTGGGGTGTTTCCCAATGAGTCATTTTTGTCATGGAATTGATAATCCAAATAAGTGGGAAGATTTCGCCCGTGTTTGCCGAGACTTTCACGACGGACAATCACGATTGCGAGACCGGCAGGTCCAAGGTTCTTTTGAGCGCCCCCGTATACAAGATCGAATTTGCCCCAATCAATGCTTCTACTTAGAAAATCTGAACTCATATCCGCCACCATGGGAATATCTACATCAGGGAATTGCTCAAAACGAATACCCCCGATGGTTTCATTGCTCGTAATGTGGAGCCATTTCGTATCATGCTGGATGCTGATTTCACCAGTCTCCGGAGTTTTAGTGAAATCAGATTCTTGCCCCGTCCAAGCTTCATACACGTTCGCTACTTTTGAAGCATCTTCTAGGGATTTCTGACCCCACACTCCTGTATTCACATAGCCAGCGATTTCATCTTCAGTTAAAAGGTTCATAGCCGATTGGGCGAATTGAAGTGTTGCTCCACCTTGCAAGAAAAGAACTGCGAAGTCGTCGGGCAGATT
>DBFL01000004.1 GCA_002294285.1 Candidatus Neomicrothrix sp. UBA881 | reverse complement strand
ATCCGTTGATTGTTGCAAACTAAGTGAAATCAACCGCTGTTTAATACCCATATTCCATGAGGTAATTTTGGAAAAAATGCCAAAACCCTCTCTTCTAGAAATTCAAAGCCAAGCCGTTTCGCTACAGCCTGCGACCGGTGGTTTTCTGGCAAGATGCAACTAAATAATTTATCTACTTGAAGATCCTCGAATCCGTAACGTACTGCTGCTGCTCCTGCCTCAGTGGCATAACCTCTTCCCCAGTAATCAGGGTGGAGTAACCAACCCACCTCTACACCGGGCCAGTCATGACGTTCAGGTCGATGCAACCCAGCTCGTCCGACAAATTGCCCTGACTTCTTTTCTTCAAGCGCCCAGTGGCCAGTGCCTCGCAACTCCCACTGACCCACGAACCAGGCCATCTGCTGCCAGGCGTCACTCCGATCCAGGCTCTCCGGGATATGCAGCCAGCGTCGCACCTCCGGACTGTCCAGCACACCGAAATAGTCGTCCACGTCACCATCCTTAAATGGTCTTAATATGAGATTCTCTGTCTCCAAAGTCGGACAAGCTGACATACCAAGACATTAATACAAGGAAATATTTGATATCCAATAGTGTCCTTCACACTACTTGGTGCTCAAATCTAGACGTGAACGAAATAAAGCTTGAAACACCTGTGCAAGGTGTTGTTTGGAAAGTCGTAGTAAAAGTAGGTCAGACCGTTAAAGCAGAAGAAACGATTCTAATAATTGAGTCGATGAAAATGGAAATTCCCATTGAATCTTCCAGTCCAGGAATAGTGCGAGAACTTTTGGTCTCTGAAGGAGATCAGGTGCAGCAAGACAGTGTCGTCGCCGTTTTAGAAATCACCTAGCTCATAAAGAGATTTTAAGGTCTGTACCCAAAACCAGAAGAAGGTCCCCCACGAAGCGGTGCTGCAAGATTAGCGAACTCACATAAAAGAGGTCTGGTTTTAGCAGGTTCGATTATTTCTTCAACCAAAAATGCTTCCGCTGTTCTAAAAGGTGAACGAACCTTATTAAGCCTTTCCGTTATTTCTGCAAGTAACTCGTCTGGATTTTCAGAATTTTCTAACTCCGCTCCATAAGCGGCTTCAATCCCCCCCTCAACAGGAAGGGACCCCCAGTCACCTGATGGCCACGCATAACGATATTGAAATCTGTGAGCAGGAGAATGGGCTGCACCTGCCACCCCAAAAGCTTTACGTATCAGAATCGAACACCACGGGACACTTGCTTGGTAAACGGCTGCAAGGGCACGCGCACCATGCCTTATTGTTGCCTGTTTCTCAGACTCTGTTCCAATAACAAACCCAGGGTTATCTACAAGATGAACAACTGGTAATTGAAAAGTTTCTGCAAGATCAACGAAACGAACAACTTTTTGAGCTGCATCTGCTGTCCAACCGCCACCATAGTGATATGGATCACCCGCTAGCACCGCAACAGGCCAACCATCCAGCCGAGCTAGCCCTGTAATTGTAGAACGTCCAAAAAATGAAGACATCTCAAAGAAAGACGACTCATCAAAAACCGACTCTATTATGTTCCTCATTTTGTAAACTTTTCGTCTGTCCCTTGGGATTATGTCATTCAAGCTCGAATCAGTCCGAAAGTTTGAATCCTCCGTAGGTATTCTCTCCGCTTGTTCAAATACAGAAGAGGGAAGGTAGGAAAGAAACTTTCTCGCAGCTTCAAATGCTTCCTCTTCAGATTCAACTTCATCATCAATGGAGCCATTTCGAGTTTGGATTCGACTACCCCCCAAACTCTCTTTATCCACCTCCTCTACACCTAGTGCATTTACAACTGGCGGCCCAGCTACGAAGAGTTGAGAAAGATCTTTAACCATCACCGAATAATGACTTGAAACTGCCCGAGCGGCCCCTAATCCTGCTACTGGTCCTAAACATAAGGAAACCGTAGGAACAGTGGAAAGATTAGAGACCACATGCTCCCATCCGGGATTTAAAGGTACGTAGGTTCTAGCGCCTCTACCGTAAGTGTTGGTACTTATTGAACCTTTTGAATGCTCCTTGGAATCAAGGGTCTTGACTGAGCCTCCTCCTCCAGTTCCATCTATCAACCTGATTATTGGTAGGCGTAATTCATTGGCCATTTGCTCAGCAGCAACTTGCTTCGTAATTATCGATGCGTCTGCAGCTCCTCCTCTGACTGTGAAGTCATCTCCTGCCACCACAACAGTACGATCATCTATTCGACCTCTGCCAAAAATAAAATTAGAAGCCTGTAAATCAATCAACTCGCCGTCGTCGTTATATGTGGCCTTGCCGGCAATTTTTCCGATTTCGTGAAAAGAGCCTTTGTCTAATAAAAGGTTAATTCTCTCTCTTATATCTAGTTTTCCTCTTTGTTTTTGACGCTCAACCTTTTCACTACCACCCATTTTTTCTGCCAGAGATTCACGGAGGTTTAGTTCTTCGAGTTCGGGTTCCCATTCAGACATGTTCTGATTTTTCTTTAGGAAGTTCGGGGGGTTGTTAGATGTCTTGTGTTATCTCGCATAACTAGCTTCAAATCGTCGGAATTAAGATCCTCAACCTCTTCTAGATAGTCAAGCGGAGTTGGCATACCTTCTATGTGTGGCCAGTCTGAACCAAAAATTACGTGATCAGCTCCCATAAATTCGATTACCTCATATATGTCGTCTTCCCAAAATGGATTCATCCATACGTGTTCACGAAAAAGTTCTATAGGGTCTTCATCAAACCATCCGGGTGATTTCAATGCCTGTTGCTTGAGTTTTCTGAAAAGCATGTCTAAGTAATCAGCGCCATTCTCCACTGATGCGATGCGAAGGTTTGGGAACCGTGTGTACATGCGTTCCATCGACATCGTTATTAACCAGTCATGTGCCGCTCTTTCTATGCTGAAGGCTTTTATTGATGGCCTGTAACGACCTGTCATATTGCTTCCAAAACTGTCCTCTGCGTAGCCTTGCGTCGAATAACCACTATCTCCCGCGTGAATGACAGTGGTTATCCCAGCTTCGTTAACCCTTGACCAGAAGGGGTCAAAGACTGGGTCGCCTGGAGACAGCTGACCGCTTTCCGTCCATACGGGTGCTGGTCTCATAACAATGGTCCGAGCGCCTTTTTCTAAACACCATTCCAGTTCGGCTACCGCTGCTTCTAAGTCCATCAAGGAAATGTAAGGTGCAGCAAAAATTTTCTCTTTGTAGTCGAAGCCCCAATCTTCTTCAATCCATCTGTTAAACCCTCTCATTAATGCCACAACAGCTTGAGTGTCTTCTTTAAGCAATTCTTCATAAAGCACACCCAAAGTCGGAAATAACCATATGGCCTCAAGGTTTTGCGAATCAATAACTTCCAATCTTGCATCTCTATTGATATAAGCGTCTGGAAGTGGCTCTCGTTCTTTTAGGTACTCATGGGGATTCTTTCCTTCTGGATTACCACGAAAATATTTGTGCAGAGCACCGGGTTTTGCTATTGGATTCCAAGTTGGGTTAACCACAGCTTTGCTCAATTTGCCTCCGACTACGTGATATCGTCTCCCGTCTACTTCCGCCCATTGCACTACTCGAGATTGCATTTCTTCAGGAACATGCCGAGTAAAAGCATCTTCGCTTTCGTAATAGTGGTTGTCACAGTCAAAAGCCTTGAAATCTAATTCTTTACTCATGATGTCTCCATTTAAAGTGTTTACATAAAGGTTACCCACGATGAAGTATTCTGAGTTACTAGAAACGTTTCATGTCGCATAGCATCTTTATAAAGGATATGCCTTACAGAAATTGGAGGCCTTTATGGCTGGATACAAAACTCTTATATATGAAGAAAAGGATTCTGTCGGTTGGGTGACTATTAACAGACCTGAGGCTTACAACTCTTTTACTTTTGAGATGCAGGAGGAGTTTCGTTCTCTTTGGAGATCACTTCGTTCGAATGATCAAATTAATGTGATCGTTCTCACAGGTTCAGGTGAAAAGGCATTCTGTGTGGGAATCGATAGAGATGAACCTTTTACCGCTATTGACGAAGAACGAGGTTTTTACGGAACTTCTAACAACTTCATGTACGACGATCCAGGTGACTGGTTGGGTCCTAAATCAAATGACCTCTGGAAGCCAGTTATTGGTGCGGTAAACGGCATGGCCTGCGGTGGTGCCTTCTATTTTCTGGGCGAATGCGACATATTAATTGCTGCTGATCATGCAACTTTTTTCGACCCTCACGTCTCCTATGGAATGCCCGCCATTTACGAACCTATGAGCATGTTGAACAAAATGCCTTTCGGGGAAGTTATGAGAATGTCTTTAACTGGTAACTCTGAACGAATTTCGGCTGAAACTGCTTTACGAATGGGTCTTGTTACCGAAGTTGTAGCTTCCTCTGAGCTCAAATCGAAAGCAGAGGAGCTGGCAACTTCGATCGCGGAATCGCCTCCATCTGCTGTCCAAGGAACTCTTCGGGCTATCTGGGCTGCAAGAGATCTAGGCAGATTAGGTGGTAGATCTATCGCTCCATCGCTGCTTTCCACTGCAATGGACTCAGAAGTTATCAGGAAAGGTTCTGATGATTTTTCTTCTGGGAAACGTAAAGAACCCAGATTGCGCTAAACGTTAACAACTTGCCCTATAAGAGGGCTCTTCTGAGGTAGCAAAGCAACTAATCTTTCTGCCCAGATTTTGACTAAGGAATTCTCACCATAGTCTGCTTCATAATGGGCTGCAGCTAGTACAAGAAGATATGCCTGAAGTATCAGACAGACTTTCATATCATTTTCGTACTGGTTTTTTGGATAGTCGCTTATGCCATTTGAAATTAGCGCTTCATGGTATATATCTGCGAAATGCTGATAGGCGTGTAAAGCAGTCGGACCAGGTTCGATACACGAAGAAAGAAGATTAGCTACATCACAAGTCGGCCTACCGGAACTAAAACTTCCGAAATCTACCATCACTAAGCCCTCATCCGTGAAAAGCATGTTATCGGTACGTGTGTCCCCTCTTAAGAGAGCCAACGGCTCATTTAAGAACTCAACTGCTTCAACAACGTTGTCCGCAAACCAATCTGTTAGAAAGACCAGTTCTGGGGTGAATAGTTCAGGGTTGTTGCTTATTACACGATCTCTTGATCCTCTGTAAAGACCGTTCATTAATTTCGGCGTGTGTGTGACGGTCGGCCAGGCAACCCCCTCCCGGTCATCTACTAGCAATGGGTGTCTCCACCAATGAGAGTGAACAACTGCTAAAGAATTTAATATTTCAACCAAATCTCGCTCTGAAGCAAGACCCTCAGTTGTGGTAGTGCGAGCTTCTTGGATGTATTCGACAATCAACGCGTATCTCCGTCCCGATGAACGAATAAATTGCCGTGCATGACCGCCTAAGAACTTAGAAGCACCGTCGGGAAGCAACTCAAGCCCTTTATTTACCTTCCGACGGGATTCGATTTTCGCAATCGGATCACGGGCTGAATAGAAAAGTTTTGGAACCCTTACAGGAAATCGGTCTGAAAATCTTTCATAAAAATCAAATTCCCTGTCATATGCACCGTCACGCTCAATCAGAGCACGGTTTTTTTTGTCAGTAGAGGGAAATTTAACTAATACCGAGTCTGGCAGACTTTCTTCAAAGTTGTCCCACTCTAAATCAACCCTCAATGTCAATCCTGAAAATCCTTCTCCACTCTCTGGCTCTTTAGAGGAAAAGGAAATAACGCTCGAACTTTTGGCTACCCCACCTTCTCTTAAACAATCTGTTAGCCAATCAGTTGTAATTTCCTCTGCTGTTTGAGGAATGAACTTTTTGAGCTTCCGATTCACATTACCAAGGTAGTTTATTTCAAACCGCTAGACAATCTGATCGAACCATTCCCAGAACTTGCACTCCCCACAACAGCTGCATCGTGTCCTGTTTGCGTCAACTTTTTAAGAGCTGTTTCAACCTCTTTAGGTTGAACACCAAATACCAGGCCGCCGGAAGTTTGTGCATCTGCCAGAAGAAGAACGTCAATATCTTCAACCGAGCCAACTTCTATCTGTTCTTTTACCCATTCAAGATTTCTCTTGCTCCCACCGGGCAAGTTTCCCTCCATGGCAAGACTTCGCGCGTCAGGTAAAAAAGGTACATCAGGAACGTTTATCTCCAGATCAACATTTGATTCCCTGGCTGCTCTGCCCAAGTGCCCCAATAAGCCAAATCCGGTTATATCCGTGGCTCCGGTCGCTCCAGCTTCGACGGCTATTTGTGCCGCCTGGTCATTCAATTTAAGCATCGACTCAATTGCAGCTTCTGTTGCTTCTTTCGTCGACTCTTGTTTTTTGATCGCTGTGGTGATTACACCCACTCCAAGCTTTTTTGTCAAGATAAGTAAATCGTTTTCGCGGAATCCACGATTCTGTAATAAGTATTTCGGATTTACTTCTCCTAAGACAGCTAGTCCGAATTTTGGCTCGGGATCTTCTACGGTATGTCCCCCTGCTATGACAAAACCTGAATTTTCAGCAACCTGATTGGCGCCCTCTAGAACTTCTGATAGCAGTTCCGTCGAAAGTTCTTCGGAATTCCAACCAACTAGATTTATCGCCATTAAAGGTTTTGCGCCCATCGCATAAATATCAGAAACGGCGTTTGTTGCTGCAACTTTGCCCCAAGTTAGGGCGTCATCGACTACGGGTGTGATAAAATCTGCGGTCATCACTAGAGCTCTGTCTTCATCTAGACGCCAAACAGCAGCATCATCGCCAGTTGACGAATCTACGATCAAATTTTCAGATTTTTGTGGTTTAAGCCGGTGCAGAACCTGCTCCAGGTCACTCGGAGAGAGTTTGCAGCCTCAACCGGCACCATGGCTGAATTGTGTCAGTCTCATGCAAACCTCCTTCTTTAGATAATTTCAGAGTAGGCGACTGTAAGGATTTTTTCAGGCTTTTTTCAAATTAATGAAACAGCTTCTAGAAGCCGATCCACATCTTCATCATCGATGTAAACACATACACCTGCTCTTACAGCCCCCTGCTCACCCAAACCCAGCGGTTCCATAGCTTCCACGGCGTAATTATGACCATTCCAAACTGCAACTTTTGCCTCTGCGATCTTCTTCGCGATTTCATCTGGCTCGTTGCCCTCAACGAGAAACATCAAAGTAGGTGCTCTGTCTTTATTGTCATGGGGCCCTAGAACTCTTACTTTGGACATACCCATAAGACCTGAAAGTAGTCTTTCGAATCTTGCAGATTCATGTTTGACTATTGATTCAAAACCAACACTAAGCAAAAATTTTGCCGCTTCTCGTATGCCGGCCAAAGTTTCCCACGGAGGTGTTCCATATTGAAATCGACCTGGCCCTTTTTCTGGAGATGGTCTAACTTTATAAACATCCAAATCGTCCAATAATTCTGGATCGACCCACATGATCCCTGCGTGAGGGCCATACCACTTATACGAAGAAGTCGCATACACGTCACAACCCATTTCCTCAATGTTCACTTTTCTGTGTGGAGTAAGATGAACACCATCAACAACTACTTTTGCACCGACGCTGTGTGCGGCTTTTGATATAGAAGCTACGTCAGGGATTGACCCAATAATGTTCGATGAACCAGTTACTGCAATCCATTTAGTCCGCGGGTTAATCAAGTCAATAACTGACTCTGCTTTTAGCCTTCCGCTCTCAGGGTCGAATTCGGCCATTCGGATTATGGAACCTGAATCTCGGGCAGCAAGGATCCAAGGTGCGACATTAGCATCATGATCAAGCTTGGTGCAGATAATCTCATCATCGGGTTCTAAAGCAAAAGCCGCTGCGCGCGTCAATGTCATCATGTTGGCAGTCGTGCTAGGTCCGTAAATCATTCCATTGGAGTCTGCAGAAAGAAGCTTGGCCATCACTTCACTGGTTTCCTCTACAAGATCGTCGCAAGCTTGTGCTGCGGGAAACGCTCCATGACTGTTTGCATTATTTCCGCTACGCTGCCAGTCGCTCATAGCATCGATAGCTGTATCCACCACTTGTGTTCCCGCAGCCCCGTCAAAACGGGACCAACCATCAGATAAAGCTGGAAATCGTGTTTTAATGTCGGTTAAATCGTTCATTGAAGGCAACCTAGTGGTATGGAATTGTGGCAAATAGAAGCTTACGAGGAAATTCGTAACGTTATATCCGCTTATAACTCTTTTGGGGACCGTGGTCGTTTTGATGACCTAATCGAACTTTTCGCTGATAAAGCCGTAATGGATATCGGTGATGGTCGACTATACGAAGGTGTGGAGCAAATCGAGGAAATTTTTACAGGAACTCGCGACTCTTTATCGGATGGCGAAAAACCTTCTTATATTCAGCATCACACCTCATCTATTCATATCGACGTCCAAGACGCCAGTAACGCCACTTCTAGAAGTTATTTTTCTGTCTTTCTCACACACGGGATCGACCATTGGGGTAGATACGAAGACAAATTTGAAAAAATCAATGGAAAATGGATTTTCACTTACCGTAGTGTAAAAACCGACGGATGGGTTCCCGATGGTTGGGCTTCTAAACGTTTGGAAGGGAAAAATTGACTTTTTTTTCAAAACTCAAAAATAATTCTCTTTCCGTAAGTGTAAAACCCGAAAAAAATGTCGCTTTGCAAATTTCGGAAACAATTTTCTCATCCTTTATTTCTTACATGCAATCTGTTCAACAAATATCGGAAAAAGCTGGTGAACACTTTGCCTCCAAAGAATGGGCTCTCAACGAAATTAACGCAAGTGAAAGACTGCAGCTCCACAACATAAAAGTTTTAGAAGCAGTTGCAGAAGTTAACAATTCTTTAGATGAGGTAATTGATAAGCGTGAAGAGTGGCGCAACTCACGTGACATATATCAACAACTTGTAGCTAGGAGACCTGACCAAGGGCTAGCTGAAACTTTCTTCAATTCGGTTGCAAGACGTGTTTTCACGACCATCGGAATAGACAATGATGTCGAAATAAGATGGTTCGGAGCGACCACAATTTCAAGAGGTGAATCTAAAGCAGAGGTATTTAGCACTTGGACGCGTCGCGGTGATTCAGCAGCACTCGTTGACTCGATCCTTTCTTCTTATGAGCTGGACATCAAATGGGAAGACCGCTCTCGTGATTCGAAACTCGTCGCTGGACGTTTAGATGCTTTCCTAATGAGTTCCTGGGGTGGGCTCAAAATGGATGGAATCGACATGCTCAAACCAGTGTTTTACAGAAATCGTGGTGGCTATTTGATCGGAAGGGTCAGATTCTTAAATCGAGTAACCCCCTTTATACTTCCTATTCTCCATGGGCCTAATGGGTTGATTGTTGACACAGTTCTACTAACTGAAGATTTAGGCAGTCGTCTTTTTGGGTTTACCAGATCATACTTTTTTGTTGACTGGCCTAACCCGTCAGAAGTTGTCGGTTTCTTGAAATCTTTACTTCCCACGAAATCTCTACATCAGATATACACAGCTCTTGGCTATCCGCAGCATGGCAAAAGCAGTCTTTATCGCTCCTTGTATAGACACTTGCAAACCTCTAATGACAAATTTGTGAAAGCTCGTGGAACTCCTGGCATGGTGATGTCTGTTTTTACTTTGGTTTCGTTCAATGTCGTGTTCAAAATTATCAAAGATCACTTTGATCCACCAAAAAATACAACCAGAGACGCTGTAAGGCGCCGTTACGATCTCGTTTACAGTCGTGATCGTGTTGGTCGAATGGTTGATACACAAGAATTTGAAAACCTCTCTTTTGACAGTGACCGATTTGACCCTGAATTACTTTCAGAACTTTTAGAGGATGCCAGTGAGTCTGTTTTTGTTGACAACGACAAGGTGATTATTAGGCACGCTTACACGGAACGTCACGTCTATCCTTTGAACCTTTATTTACAAGAAATGTCTCAAGAAAAAGCCGAAGCCGCAGCTATCGACTGGGGCTACGCGATCAAAGACCTAGCCGCCGCAAATGTTTGGCCAGGTGATCTATTTACAAAGAACTTTGGAGTTACAAGACACGGCAATGTAGTTTTCTACGACTATGACGAACTCGCTCTCCTTGAAGAATGCAGATTCAGAGAAATTCCTGACTCAAAAGATCACGAAGATGAAATGCGCGCTCAGCCTTGGTTCGCCGTTCAAGAAGGAGATGCCTTCCCTGAGCAATTCGAAACATTTATGAGTTTTCCTAAAACTGTTCCAGCGGAAATTTGGGAAAACTTCAAAGAACTACACGATGATTTATTTACAGTTAATTTTTGGCAAAGCGTCCAAAGGCAATTGGCTGATGGTGATCTACCAGAATTTTTCCCTTACCCAGAAGATCTTAGATTTAGACATGATCTGAGCGCTCATTCCGTCTAATGTCTATATTGTGAAAAGACCAATTGCTATAGCTCCATCTGTTTTACCTGCAGACTTCTCTCGTCTTGGAGAAGAATGCATTGCCTTAGAGAAGGCAGGAGTTGACCGAATTCAATTTGATGTAATGGACGGTGTTTTCGTGCCAAATTTAACTTTCGGACCTGATGTTATTAAATCACTACGTCCACTGGTAAAGGTTCCCTTCGAAGCTCATTTAATGGTTGTGGAACCTGACAATTTACTAGACAAATACATCAGCGCAGGTTGTGAAATAATCATTGTTCACGCTGAAGCGTGTCTACACCTGCACCGTACGCTAATGCATATTATTGACCAAGGCGCCGTAGCAGGAGTTGCAATTAACCCTCACACTCCTCCAGAACTTATTAACGAAGTGAAAGACCTGCTCGGTTTGGCACTAATCATGACAGTGAATCCAGGTTTTGGAGGCCAGAAATACATTTCTTCGATGGAGCCTAAAATCAGCCGTGTAGCAGAAATTCTTGATGGTTTTGATTGCGATATAGAAGTAGATGGTGGCATAAATATTGAAACAGTCTCAGGGGCGGTTGAAGCTGGCGCAAACGTTTTAGTTTCCGGAAGCGCTCTTTACAAGGATCCTAAAGGTCTTGAGAACGCTGTAAAAGAATTAAGAAGTAAAGCAGAAGCATCACAATCTTGACCTTCACAGGCGTGTGTTCCGCTAACCTTCATAGTAATGAATGAAATATCACCAAAAACAAAAACAACAACAATGGCAAACGAAGTAGATCGACTGGACTTAAATAGGTTTGATGTATTTCAGAGACTCCTAAAAGATCGGATAGTTTTTTTAGGCACTGCAGTAGACGATGAGGTTGCCAACTTTATCATTGCTCAAATGCTTTTTCTGGAAGCACAAGACCAAGAAAAACCCATCTGGCTTTACATAAACTCACCAGGCGGTTCTGTTACTTCAGGCATGGCAATCTATGACACAATGCAGTTTGTCGAGCCCGAAGTAGGAACTATATGCATGGGACTGGGTGCGTCAATGGGTCAGTTTCTACTTTGTGCCGGAGCAAAAGGTAAAAGATTTGCTTTGCCTCATGCTCGTATCCTGATGCATCAACCCCTAGGAGGCGTGCGAGGAGATGCAACAGATATAGCGATTCAAGCTGAACAAATGGCTTTTACGAAACAGATACTCCAACAACGAATAGCAGAACACACTGGCCAATCGATCGAAACGATAGAGACGGACAGTGATCGTGATCGTTGGTTTACAGCTGAAGAAGCCAGTGACTATGGAATTATCGACAAAGTAATTGTACGACGTGGTGAAATGCACTGATCTATTTACACAGTCTGCGGACGTGGCGGAATTGGCAGACGCACCGGCCTTAGGAGCCGGCGCCGCAAGGCGTGGGGGTTCGACTCCCCCCGTCCGCACTTGAATAAAAAAGAAGATTCGATGCCCAAATTGCAAGGGCTGGAAAATCTGATAGAAGCCGCGCCTACACCTATCATCCACTTAGCATCTGATGCTTCTGCTCTTAAAGTCAATCCGCAGTGGTCTATCTCAACAGGACAGGCCACCGAAGAGGCTATTGACTTTGGATGGATGGAGATGCTAGATGAAGAAAGCAGAGAGGACTTCCTAGCTGACTTAAACCGTTCTTTAAGTCAGGGGAATTCGATTAGAGGAAGGCTGAAACTACAGAATATTTCAGGTCAAACTCGATGGGTGGACGTATCAACTATCCCTTTAAGAAACGAATCAAACATTCCAGAAGGAAGCGTGATGCTGCTTTCCGACATTTCTGAAGAAATGGAAGAAGCTAGAAGAGCAAAAGAATTGACTAGAGTTCTGGAAGCCAGTCCGGACCTTGTAGCCATTCTTGACCCATTGGGTGGGATAATAACTTGGGCAAACGATGCGATTGCTAACCATCTGAATCTCAACTCTAGAAAACAATTGCTGGAATCGCTTGATAGCTGGTCGCAAGCGCAATATGCGACTGTCGCATTGCCTACAGTGCGCTCGAGCGGAATATGGAGAGGAGAATTACGTCTAACAACTTCGAACAATAAAATTCTCCCCATTTCAACACTTTTAGTAGCTCACCGTAATGAAGAGAATCAAATAGAGGCCATCTCAATGGTGGCCCGTGACCTTTCAGAGCTAAAAGCAGCTGAACAGCGAATAGAGGCATCTGAGATACGACTGGCTGCACTAGTGGAACACGCCTCAGACCTTGTATGTGTCGCGGATGAAGCAGGTCGGGTTATCTATGCAAGTCCAGCAGTTGCAAGAGTGCTTAATTTGAGTGCTTCAGAACTTGAAGGAACTCCAGTTTTTGATCTAGTTCACCCCGACGATAGAGAAACTCTGCTGGGGAAAGTTCAGGAGATTGTCAAGACACCTGGAATCTCCCCTTCTCTGGAAGCACGTGTGGCACATGCAGATGGCGGATGGAGACACATGGAGGTTGTAACTACCAACCTCCTCAACAACCCAGCTGTTTCAGGAATTGTTATTAACGCTAGAGACATTACTGAACGCGTCGAAGTTGCAGCACAACTTGAGGAAAAAGCATTTCATGACGAATTAACCGGATTACCTAACCGCTCACTACTCTTAGAACGATTGGCAGATGCTTTACACCGAGCTTCTAGACATGATCGAATGGTGGGAGTTTTATTCCTAGATCTCGATCGTTTCAAAGTCGTTAACGACTCTTTAGGTCACAGTATGGGCGATGAACTTCTAAGTGAAACCGCACGAAGACTAGAACAAACAATAAGACCAGATGACACTGTTGCGCGCTTGGGGGGAGACGAATTTGTAGTCATTATTGGCAATATGGTCAGAACCACCGATGCGCTTGTCGCCGCTGAAAGAGTTAGGACTGCAGTAGCTCAGCCTGTAACTCTGGGAAACGAATCTACTGTGGTTACAACGAGTGTCGGTATAGCTATCGCCTTCGGGGAAGAAGCACCAGATGAACTCCTTCAAGACGCCGATACGGCAATGTACAGAGCTAAAGAAGGTGGTAGAGACAGAGCCGAGATGTTTGACGACCATCTACGAGCCCAAGCTGTTAGACGTCATTCGGTTGAACAAACGCTGAGGTCTGCTCTGGAGAACAATAGAATCGAAGTTCATTTTCAGCCTGTTGTAAGGATCTCGGACGGTTCTGTAGTAGGAGCAGAGGCTTTAGCGCGCATTCGAACAACTGAAGGTGAGCTGCTGCAACCAATCGAATTTATCGACATAGCGGAAGACAGTGGACTAATAGCAGATCTTGGCAGTCAAGTATTGACGATCGCATTTCAGCGAGTTTCTAGATGGAGCAAAGAAGCTAACAAACCATTTTCAATGGCGGTGAACGTCTCCGCACGACAGTTAGCTGACCCCGCTTTTCCGACTCTAGTTAGTGAAGCGTTGACATCAAATAATTTGGATCCTCAACAAGTAGCACTTGAATTCACCGAAAGTGCTCTTATAGCAGCTAACCCAGTAACTGAACAGGTTTTAGGAGAGTTGACAGAACTAGGTATAAGAATGGGTCTTGATGATTTCGGAACCGGTTTCTCATCAATGACCTACCTGAAGAGGTTCCCAATAAATTTCTTAAAAATCGACAGAACTTTTGTTGCCGGACTCGACAACAATGATGATGACACTGCGATAGTGACCGGAACCGTCGCGCTTGCTCACAGTCTCGGTCTGCAGGTCGTAGCTGAAGGTGTTGAAACAGAGCCTCAACTGAAACAGTTGCAAAAACTGCAGTGTGATTTGGCGCAAGGTTTTCATTTTTCAGAACCTGTAACAGATGCTGAATTCGACAGGTTCTTAAATTACTCGTGGGACACTCGAACCATTTCTAGTAATTAATTCTTAAGCTCTTTCAGTTTCAAGCCAAGACTTCTGAATGCTCGTCCCCTGTGAGAAAATTTATGCTTTTCTACGCCCATCTGAGCAAAAGTAGTTCCATTGCCTTCTACAGGAACAAATAGCGGATCGTATCCAAAACCTTCATCGCCCAACGGAGTCTCATTTATGTGGCCTTCTACTGTTCCATTTGCTATCAGCTCGCTGCCATCTGGATATCGGATAAGCGCCACTGTTCTAAACCTTGCTGTCCTTTGATCCATGGGTACACCTTCAAGTTCAATTAGGACTTTTTCCAGATTCTGTTCGTAGGTTGCATCATCTCCAGCAAAACGTGCTGAATATACTCCAGGAGCGCCACCTAAGGCATCTATTTCAAGTCCAGTGTCATCTGCCACTGAAGGCTTATTTGTGAAAGTGCACACTGCTGAAGCTTTCAATCTCGCGTTTTCTTCTAAAGTTGCGCCATCCTCTACCACGTCAGCCATTTCTTCTGGTCTAGGCAGCAGGATCGCTGCTCCTTCTAAAACGATTGCTATCTCGGCTACTTTGTCCGGATTTGCACTTGCGATTACTAATTCTGGGAGTGTAGTCAACTTGCACGTTCACTTGGTGCTGAGGCTAAGAGGTCACGCTGAGCTTCAGTAATTTTTTTAACTCCTAATTCAGCCAAGTTAAGCATCTCTTCTAAACTGTTTCGGTCAAAAGGTCCATCTTCAGCTGTTCCTTGAACTTCGACGAACTTTCCAGAGCCTGTCATAACTACATTCAAATCCACTTCAGCATTTGAGTCTTCAACATAGGGAAGATCTAAACGAACTTCTCCCTCGACCACTCCCACTGAAACCGCTGCTAACTCTTCACCTATTGGATGATTTTCTATCTTTCCGTTCAAAATCATTCTTGTTAATGCGTCGTGTAATGCTACAAATCCTCCGCAGATAGAGGCTGTTCGTGTGCCGCCGTCAGCTTGAATTACATCACAATCTACTGTTACTTGAATTTCTGGAATGGATGATAAATCAACTGCTGCTCTTAAAGAACGACCAATTAATCTTTGTATTTCTTGACTCCTGCCGGAACTCTTTCTTCGCACCCTCTCAGGACTAGAGCCTGGCAACATTGAATACTCAGCTGTAACCCAACCTTTACCTGTATCACGAAGCCAACGAGGAACTTCTTCATCTACTGAAGCCGTGCATAAAACCCTTGTCTTTCCAAAGGTGACTAAACATGAACCGTTAGCCATCTCTGTAAAATCGCGTTCAAATTGAAATGGTCGCAACTCGTTATATTCTCGCCCATCGACTCTCACAAGGCCTCCTCGTAAAAATAATTAATCCTTAGTTTTAGGGTAACCGCACTTCTCCATCTACTACGCTCAAGTTCAGTGGTTGATTTAAATGATAGAACGGTTGCTACGAATCGTCGAGCACGACATGAATACGATCTTCTTGACACCTGGGAAGCAGGACTTGTTCTACAAGGAAGCGAAGTCAAATCTCTCAGAGAATCAAAAGTTCAAATAGCAGAAGCGTATGTTCGTTCCGAAGGCTCAGAATTATGGCTCATAGGACTCCACATAAACCCTTATTCGAAAACTGGAAACATAACTACTGGACATGAACCAGATCAACCCAGAAAACTTCTATTACACCGAAAAGAAATTGATCAGATTATTGACCGAATCGACAGGGATGGGTTGACAGTTATTCCTTTGAAACTTTACTTCTCAAATGGTCGAGCGAAAATCGAAATTGCCTTAGTGCGTGGACGTCGTCTACACGACAAACGTCAAGCAATAGCTAAGCGTGAATCAGAAAGAGAAGCGGAACGCTCTTTAGCTAGAAAACAACGAAGAGCATGAACGAAAAAACAAAAAAAGAATCTTGGATAAGTCGTAACCGATACGTCGCGTTTGTAATAGTTGTCGGACTCATAGACTTCGTTGTTCGAGGAGTGATCCGTGGTCAGTTGAATGGTTCCTCTCTTGTTGCCGTCGCTATAGCTATACTCGCAGCGTCTTACGCTGATAAAAAGCGTAGAGACTAAAGGCAAAACTACTTAGGAAAGTGTCGCTAGTCAGAGCTATCATGGTTAATGCTCTTTTTTGGGCTTTTGAAAACTGAATAGTGTAAACAATAATTTCACAACGGGGCTGATCGGTTTCGACGCCGGTGACAGCATTCGTTTTGTGCGACCAGAGTTGCTCAGACTCTTTAAACGGGGCATAAAAAGAGACTCCAAAACGGATGATCTCGCTCTCGCAGCCTGACCTAGTTAGGTTGTAGAGAGTCATCGCGACCGGTAACGGCACGCGGGGCCGATCCACCGCAGCCTGGCAACAGAAGCGGAGGAGACCGCAGGGATAGACCGCTGACGGCGCGAAAGAACGCTGGCTTAAGGGAAATAGACCTTGAGGTAGGCCTTGTGCCAACTGATCCGGCAGTGTGACAGCCTTAAGACACAATCACGGGAATGGTCGTATCGCATGCGGTTGCACTCCGACGGACGGGGGTTCGATTCCCCCCAGCTCCACTGTTAAATGAAAAAGCCGAGACGGTCAAATAGACCGGCTCGGCTTTGACTAAATTGGAATTATATTAGTTTGGTGGCAAGCCTCTGGGAAGCAGTTCCTGGAATGAATAAATCGCCGCCTTGATCAAGCATGGTGATGTATCCGGGGTCCGCTGCCATCGCTGCCTGAGCAGCGTCTACTGATGCCATGTCTGCAAAACCGGTAATCCATGTCATTTGACCCCATGGACCATACAGATCGCGCAAAACAACTGTTTCTGATCCAGCCAACGAACCGACTTTTTCGGCTATCTCAATTGCCCATCCCATAGCGTTAGCTATTTGACCTGGTGCTATCTGAGCTGTAACTCCCCATGCGACAGAGTTTTCTGGTGAAGGTGTGCCGTGAATTATTTCTCTGATCTCATCAGTTGTTTCTCCAACACTGTGTTCTCTCAGTGATCCGACACGATCCCACCATTCATTATCTGCCAGAACTTTTGCATTATTCTCACCAAGCTTTTCATGGTTTTCCATAAGGCCACTGAATGTAAGTGTTCCTGCTGGCATGCCAGCCACTGATGCCCAGACTGAAAGCGGGTCTTCAACCAATTCGTTAACACGGTCAACGACGGATTGAACTTTCGGCATTAACTCACCTATGTGCCCTACATAGACACCTTGTCTTGAAAAAAGAAGCATTTCCCCTCCTTGTTTGGTTTTAAAACCAAAAATTA
>DBFL01000023.1:6100-6243 GCA_002294285.1 Candidatus Neomicrothrix sp. UBA881 | reverse complement strand
TCGATCTCAATATTTACTCCACCTTGGTTGTCAGGAATTGCAACGACTGAAATATTTGGAGGGTTGGCAACAGAACTCAAATCGATCAAATCTTCGTCGCTATGGTGATCATGTCCCCCATGGTCATGTCCCCCATGGTCATG
>DBFL01000023.1:0-5775 GCA_002294285.1 Candidatus Neomicrothrix sp. UBA881 | reverse complement strand
CCCCATGGTCATGAGTTTCATGGTCATGCTCCACAGATAAAACCGTTGATGATGTGAGACTGGTTTCAACTACGACATCTTCATTTCCACAAGCCAGTAAAGAAAAACCTAATAGAAAATAAAGAATAACCTTGACTCGAAACACGTTTTAATTATAAAGAAAAAAACCTTTTACCCTTTGTCAAAAAATTTCAACTTTGATTTGGCGTCTGATCTTCGGGAGCCCAAGGCAACAATAAGCGCCCCAATATTCTGACTACATACGTAAACAACAAACCCAATAAAGCAGCAATTGCTATACCTACATACGTTAGCTCTGGTAAAAATAATGTTCTGCCTTTCTCTATCAAAGCACCCAGACCGTCACTTGCTAAGACAAGCTCAACGCCTATGAGCATCAATACAGCCACACCGGCGGCAATTCTCAGACCTACGAAAATTTGTGGTAAAGCTCCTGGAAAAAGGACATGTCTAAATATTTGCCACCTGTTTGCACCAAAACTTAATGCTGCTTCTCTATAGCCATCTTCTACTCCCATAATTGCTGACATGGTTGAAATCCACACAAAGAAAAAAACTGTTACCGCTATCAGTGCCACTCGAGGCAAATCCCCAAAACCAAATATGGTTACAAAAACTGGTATTAAAGCCAGTTTCGGAACTGTGTATAAAGCAGTTAACAAAGAATCAAGCGCTGCTCTCAGTAAACGCGAGACGCCCATCAAAACACCCAAGAGAACACCTAAAAGAGAACCCGCAAAAAATCCCTTAAGCATCCTTTGAACACTTGTCCATATTTCAGACCATAATTCTGCTTCTCTTAATTTTTCAGAAGTAACTATTTCCCAAGGTGATGCGTAGAAACGATTATCAATCCACTCATAATGGAAACCAAGCTGCCATAAAGCGATAAGTGAAGCCGGAACCCCAACTGCAAGAGACGTTTCAATCAACTTTCTACGCTTGTTGTACTTTTTAGGGCTGGTATCAGCCAAGGTCGGCACTCTGCTTAACAAGTCCCTACCTGCTGTCTCCACATTCTTCATTACTTAACTTCCGTTTTTTTCGTTAAGGAATTGATCCGTTCTAAATAATGTTCAACCTCGCCTTTAAGGCAACCCCAGAGCTCATTTTTGAAATCATTGAAATCACCCTGTGCCCTAAGTTCTGGCAAACGTGGCCGCTCAAACGGCACCTCTTGATCTAATACCACTTTTCCTGGCCTGCTGCTCATTACTACCACTCTGTCACCAAGAACAATCGCTTCTTCTAGACTGTGTGTAACAAATAAAACTGTTCTCTGATCTTTTTGCCAAATATTCAATAACTCATCTTGCAACAATTGTCTCAGTTGCGCATCAAGAGCAGCAAATGGTTCGTCCATTAATAGAATTTCAGGTTCAACAGCCAAGGCTCTTGCAATTGCAACGCGTTGACGCATTCCTCCGGAAAGTGTGTCCGGGTAAGAGCTAGCAAAAGCTGACAAGTCCATGCGATCTAACCAGTGCTCAGTAATTTCTTTTACTCTAGATTTAGGAATCCCAGCAATTTCCAGACCAAAACGAATATTTCCCTCTACAGTTTTCCAAGGATAAATCCCGTAATCTTGGAAAACCATTGAAATTGGTGACGATTTTTCAGGTGTAACTCTTATGTCAATCCTACCTGCCGTCGGATTAAGCAATCCGGCAACAATTCTCAATAAGGTTGACTTACCACAGCCTGACGGACCTACAAGGCACACAAATTCTCCGTCACGAACATTGAGATCTAAAGGACCTAATGCTTGCACCTCGTCTTCCATGCCTGCCGAAAAGACTTTTTCAACTTGCCTCGCTTCGATTTTCTGAGATGAATCACTCAATTGATAAACCTATTTAAAAAAAATTAAGACCGGTGACTGTAATCAACAGCCACCGGTCAAAATCTCTAACCTTTGCCTACAGCATCAAGATATAAAGACCGGTCATAAACACGATCTTCAGAAATGGGCTCTGAATAGTCGACAGAGTCGAATTCAATATAGAAACTCTGTGCATCGCTAGAAGTTCCTTTCTTCATTTCCCAATCAAAAGTAAGTTCCCCAGTAGCCGTAAAAGCTCCTTCGGGGTAACCAGACTGGTTCACCAATGCTTCAACTACCTCTGGATTGCTCTGATATGCACCATCAAGATAGGTATTAATGCTTCTTATATACGCTCTTACAAAAGCAAGACCTACATCACGATCACGCTTAGGGTCACGCAAACACGGTCCAACATAAATACCTCCTAATGCTTCTCCAGGAGTTTGAGTAGCAACCAATGCAAGATCAGGATTACTAGCTGCAGCAACCCAGTGCGGATCAAGTAGCCATGCTGCCTGAACTGCATCATTTTCTAAAGCTTGCACCATGTCAGACGATCCAATTTTCTCGATAGTCATGTCTAAAAGGCTCACGCCTGAAGGTCTTAAAGCCGCACCTATTGGATAAGAAATCACACTTCCTAGACCTACCGCAGATGCAATTTTTTGACCCTTAAGATCTGCTATATTCGGATTTTCCGGATCAGAAAATGCATCTCTTCTAGCCCATAAACCTGTTTGGTCAACAGAAAGATCTCCAGCGTCTGGCGGATAATAATTACCAAGAATCATCTTTATATCAACACCATTATTTATGGCATTATGCAAAGCTGCTTCAGTGCCAGCTACACCAAAATCTAAATCACAACTGTCTAATTGAGCTATTGAATCACTAAACCCTAGTTCGACAAACTCAATCTCGAGATTTTCCGCAGCAAACTCACCAAATTCAAGACCAGTTAAAATTGGAGCAACAAATTCCGCTTTCCATTTTGTAACTACTGACACCTTTGTCATCTCAGGCAAAGGTTGTGGCTTTGGGTATCCAGGTTCACACCGCGCTACGGCACGACCTGGGCTACGATCTTCTACAGGAGTTACTGCTGCATCTTTGCAACCTTCTGTACCTTGGCTGCTTGAAGAAGACGATCCTGATGAGCTTGAATCAGAGTCGCTACCGCAGGCAGTTGCTAAAACTGCAAATACAACCAAAACAATTGAAGTAAGACGTAGAACTTTCACATATTCTCCTTTTCATCATTAGGAAAGAAGAGGTCAGAATTTCTGCAAAGAAATTTCCTATATGTTTTCTTAAGTTTGAAAACCTCAAACCTTGACCAACTATATTTTCCAGATTTTAAAAAGTCAAAATCTATTCTTATCAGTCATGCCAATCAAGCGCAGCTCTCATAGTCGCTTCAAAGTCTTCAAAACTCATCGAAGTTTTAGTAGCATCGATCAATTCAGCATCCTGACCAACGAGTGTTCTAAAAGGTGTAGTTGGATCTTTTACTGCCCTAACAATCGCATCCGCTACGATCTGAGGGTCAGCAGGAGCACCACCTTCACCAGTCCCCTCGTTTCCAAGATTGTCGAGATTTAATAAAGCTTCTCTAAATGCCGTAGCACGCTGTTGATGCGATGACCCTTCCCATGAATCTGGCCTGACAATATTTTCAAAAAAGCCTGTTGAAAATCTTCCTGGCTCTATTACGCACACTCGAATTCCCAAATGTGAAACCTCAAAGTGTAAAGACTCACTGAGAGCTTCGAGAGCGTGTTTTGAAGCTGCATACGAACCACTATAAGGAGGCGCTGAACGACCAGCGATGCTACTTACATTTACTATCACTCCACTGCCTCTTTGAGACCAAGCTGGTAAAACAGCCCTAATTACTCTTAAGGGTCCTAATAGGTTCGTATCAAGCTGTCTGAGCATCATTTCGTCTTCGAGTTGTTCAATTGCTGCTTGGACTTCAAATCCTGCATTGTTGACAACTGCATCTATTTCACTAGCGTCTGACAAACAATCCTTGACCATCTCTGGGTCACAAACATCTAATTGACGGATTTCTATTGGAAGTTCTTCCTCCTGAGAAATTCTAAGGAGGTCGTCACCTTTGCTCAAATTTCGCATGGTCGCGATAACTGTCATACCATTTCTAGCTAAAGAAATTGCGGCTAACTTTCCAAAACCCGTATTGCTTCCTGTAATTAAAACATTCATACTTCGACTCTAGACCTAGCAGTCAAAAACAAATTGTTGTTGTGACAAAATATTTGACTAACAAAATCAATTACTTTCTTGAGATTTCTTCTTCTCATACAACTCCTTGCATCTGGGACAAAGAGGAAAGCGGTCTGGATTCCTATCTGGTACCCAAACCTTGCCACATAAAGCAACTATTGGCTTTCCTGTAACAGCTGACTCAACTATGTCAGCTTTTCTCGCATAATGAGAAAAGCGATCATGATCGCCTTCATCTAATAAAATTTCACTTTCGGTCTCGTGACTAACATCTGTGGAGCTCATTGAAACGAGTAAAACTTTCCTTACCTAAATTTTAGTTAATTTCTGCATGCTGACGTATCCATGTATGCATAGCAATGCCTGATGCAACACCCGCATTGATGGACCTAGTCGAACCATACTGGGAAATCGAACAAACCATTGAACATGCACTTTGTGTCTTTGATGAGAGACCTGGGCCCTCTTGGCCGAAAACCAGAACGCACTCTTTTGGCAAAGAAACACTCTCTAAGGGAACCGATCCCGGAAGATTATCCACCCCAATAAGTGGAATACTGTTTGAGTCCGCCCAAATAAGCAAATCATCAATTTTCGGATGATATGTAACATGCTGATATCTATCAGTCACCATCGCTCCACGTCTGTTCCAACGTCGTCGCCCTACAATATGAACTCCCGCTGCTAGGAAAGCATTGGCGTTCCGCACGACAGTTCCAATGTTTAAATCGTGATCCCAATTCTCAATAGCAACGTGAAAAGAGTGCCTTCGAGTATCCAAATCTTTCCTTATTGCCTCTACACTCCAATAACGATAAGCATCAATCACGTTCCGCTTGTCTCCTTGGGCTAAAAGTTCAATATCCAAACGATCATCTTCAGGCCAAGGTTCGGGGTGTGGTCCGACTCCTATGACGAACCCCTGAGCTTTCTTATCTGATGATTCTTTTTCTTTCACTTTTCTGACTTTTCCTCAACTGCTTGATTCACCAAAGCACGGAGGTCCCAGCGCAACTTTATATGTGTCCCTGAGGGCACCAACTGAGTCAGAAAAATACAATTTATCCCCTGAACGGGATCTACCCAGAAAGCAGTACTTGCCATCCCACCCCATGACGCCTCCCCTTCTTTAGCTTCAATCCGTCCTTTGACAGGGTCCTGAACGACGGCAAAACCTAGACCAAAACCCACACCATCAAAAAAACCTTTGTAATAGAGTGGATCTCCAGCATCTGTTAAATCTGCTTTGCCTGGCAGATGATTTTCCATCATTTGTTTTATCGTCTCTGAATCCAGAATTCGATTCCCGTCAAGCTCTCCCCCGTTAATCAACATGCTGCAGAACCTTTGGTAATCATGCATGGTGGATAATAAGCCACCACCACCGCTTTGCCATCTTGACGCGCGATAGCCACTTTCTTCAGGCTTCTCAAGAAGTAGCGGGGATAACGTTCCTTCTTCTGGCATGTAGCAGGCAGCTAAACGATCGATTTTTTCGTCAGATATTCGAAACGAGGTATCTTTCATACCCAAAGGGCCCAAAACCCTTTCTGACAAAACCTCATAAAGGGAACGATCTTCAACCACTTCTATTACTCTGCCCAGCACATCAGTAGCCATAGAATAAGACCATCTAGTGCCTGGTTGATGTCGTAAAGGAAACTCCGCAAGGAAGTCTGTTA
>DBFL01000083.1:46491-61593 GCA_002294285.1 Candidatus Neomicrothrix sp. UBA881 | reverse complement strand
GCCTCCGAACTCACCTCTTCATCAATTACTCCACCTGACTTATCAATTAGGCCTTGAATTGCATAAGCAAATTTTTGAGGTAAAGCATTTAACAATCCAGCAAACTGTTGCATTGGAGCTACTAGAAGTCCTGCTAATTGAGACAGTAAAACATCTCTAGGTGCAATCTCAGCAAGCTGGTTGATTTCCTCAACAGTAAGCCTTCGATTCTCTAAAACTCCGCCTTTTATCACCAGAGCTTCATTATTTTTTGCGAAATCTTTTAACGCTTTGGCAACAGAAACTGGGTCACCTTCAGACCCATCTGGCTTTTTACCAACAAAAGCGATAGCAGTTGGACCTGATAATAAATCATCAATTTCTAGATCAAGATCTTCTATCGCAAAACGAACCAAAGTATTTTTATATACCTTGTAATCCCCTCCTGCTTCGCGTAAAGCTTCGCGTAGTGAAGCCATTGCTGGCACATCTAAATTTCTATACTCAGTTAGAACAAGAGAATCAGAATCAGAAAAGCGCTCTCTTACTTCTTCTACAACAGCGGTTTTTGCTTCCCGTGCTTCTGACATGCTCACTCTCTTCCAAAATCGATGACACACACCAAAGAAATTTCAGACAACGGCTGAAATCGATCCGGAAGGCTCTCCTGCTAGGGCGAAAAAATCGTTCTGCAAATTAATGCAACCCAGAGGTCTTCGGTGAGCATCTTTAATTGTGATAGTCAGACTATCCAATGACTACCAATACACAAACAAAAAATTTTAAGTAACCAAAAACTCCTAGTTTTAATTACTCAATTACTCTTGTCGGGTCAATCCTTACTCCTGGACTCATTGTTGAAGAAACAGAAATAGTTTTTATATACCGGCCTTTTGCAGATGCGGGCTTTAGTCTTTCAAGCTCCTCTATCACCACATTCAAGTTTGTTGCCAAGTCATCCACAGAGAAACTAGCTTTTCCTATAGGAAGATGAACATTGCCATGACGATCAGTCCTGAACTCCACTTTTCCACCTTTGAAGTCCTCAACTGCCTTAGCTACATCTTCAGTAACTGTCCCTGACTTAGGATTCGGCATCAAACCTCTTGGACCTAACATTTTCCCAAGCTTTCCGACTGTAGCCATCATTTCTGGAGTTGAAATAGCAACTTCAAAGTCAAGCATTCCACCTTCAACTTCTGAAGCCAAGTCATCTGCACCGACATGATCAGCGCCTGCTTCACGTGCTGCATTAGCAGCCTCGCCTTGAGCAAAAACCGCAACACGAACGGCCTTACCAGTTCCAGATGGTAGAGCAACAGTGCTCCGAATCATCTCCTCAGTTTTTCGTGGGTCAACCCCTAAACGGACAGCCAAATCAATAGTTTCATCAAATTTTGTCCTATCAAATGACTTAACTACCTCTAACGCCTCGCGACCTGACAAATACGATTCGGGGTCAAACTTTTCAAGAGAACTCTGATACCTCTTACTACCGCTCATTTAGCCTTTACCTCCTGGCTCCCTCATTAAATTGAATCTGCCGAGGCGAGGTCCTCCTCGTACAGAAATACATTAGAAACTAATGCTTTTATGTTTTTTACTTAACCGAAATACCCATACTTCTGGCTGTTCCTGCAACTTGCTGTTTTGCGCCTTCGATATCAATAGCATTTAGATCCGGCATCTTTGTTTCAGCAATCTCCTGAACCTGATTCCAAGTAATCGAAGCTACTTCTTCTCTACCTGCCAAACCTGAAGCTTTGTCCAAGCCAGCTGCTTGTTTAATTAGAAAAGAAGTAGGGGGAGTTTTTGTAATAAATGAAAATGAACGATCTTCATAAATCGTTATCTCGACAGGTATTACTTGTCCCCTTTTATCTTCTGTTTTATCGTTGTATTCTTTGCAAAAATCCATTATTGCAACACCATGAGGACCGAGAGCAGTACCTACAGGTGGCGCAGGTGAAGCTTGTCCAGCGGGAATTTGAATTTTTACTAAAGCAGCTATTTGCTTTTGTGCCATAACTTTTCTCTCTTAATCATCTAAAACTTTTAAATAAGCAGCGTCACAAGTCTGCTGCAACAACTGCACATTGGCAACCTCTAATACTAGAGTTGGGCTATTTGTGAGAACTCCAATTCTACAGGAGTCTCTCTGCCAAAGATATCTACGAGAACCTTTACTTTTAACTGATCTTCATTTATTTCAACAATTGCACCAGAAAAATCTGCAAATGGTCCTTCCTTAACCCTCACTGTCTCATTTAACTCAAAACCAAGTCTCGCTCTTGTCTTCTTTGGAGCATCCGATTTTGTTTCATCAGGAACATAAAGAAAGTTTTCTACTTCCTTTCTACTCAAAGGTGACGGTTTGCCTCCAGCTCCTACAAAATTAACAATTCCAGGTGTATCTCTGATAGCCGCCCAAGAAGAATCATCTAGGAAGCATCTAACCAATAAATACCCAGGAAACATTTTCTTTGAAACACTTACTTTTTTCCCGTTTCTAAACTCAACGACATCTTCCATAGGGATAACAATTTCAAGAATCCTGTCTTCAAGATTCATCGAAGAAGTTCGGGTTTCTAAATTTTGCTTAACTTTATTCTCATAACCAGATTGAGTGTGCACGACAAACCATCTTCCAGGTCTGTCATATGGACTCTCTTTCTTTTGAGTGTTGTCTTCTTCTTCAAAAAGTTCATCCTCATCAATAACAATGTCTGTGTCAATTGCACTTTCATCTAAAGAAGAACTTTCTGGTTGCTCAAGAACTTCTTCTTCATCAACTTGTTCAAGTGAACCTTTAGGAAGTAAATCTTCAGCTTCTATATTTTCAAAAGAAGAATCAGGTTCCACATCAACATCAGCGGTGTTGATTGAATCTGGATCAAGAATGTTAGTTTCAGTTTCGTTATTGGAATTCATTAGACATCAAACAATTCGAGTACTGACTGGGAAAACAACCAATCTAAGCCTGCAACAATAGCAGTTACAGCCACAATCGTAATTACTACTACAATCGTATAATTGGTAGTTTCTGAACGAGTAGGCCAAACAACTTTTCGTAATTCAGAGCGCACTTCTCTTGCGAACTGAGCTATACCAGCTCTTTCTTCTGTATGCGAAGGTTGCTGAGGTTGACGACGCTCCCTTACTGGAGTCCCTTCAGCATCTACCTCTCCTTGGCGTTGGAGCATGCGCTTTTGTTCACGATTCATCGACATTAAAAATCTCTTATCTTTATGCTTGTCTTAAATTAAGGTTATTGGTCTCAAAGCCATTATGTACAGTTATGTAATAATCAAAAACCAATTGGCAGGGCAGGAGGGACTTGAACCCCCAACCGCCGGTTTTGGAGACCGGTGCTCTACCAATTGAGCCACTGCCCTTTAAACCGAAAAAAAAATTAAAAAAATGTAAAAATCGGTTCTTTGGAAGGATACCAGTGGGCTTTACTGAGAAAGCACGAGTTTTATAGGAAGATTTCATTTGAATGATCAATAATTAGCGTTCTTCCTTAAAAAGAACATGCTTTCTAACCACTGGATCGTACTTTTTCAGTTCGATTCTTTCACGCGTATTAGTTTTATTTTTCGTAGTTACGTATGTATAACCAGTACCAGCTGTAGAACGCAATTTAATTATTGGACGCTTATCACTACCCATATCTTCAAACCTTCTGTCCTTCTCGACGCATTTTTGCGACAACGCTTTCAATGCCCCTCTTATCAATTGTTTTTATTCCTTTGGTGCTCACATTTAGTGTTATCCAACGTTTTTCACTAGGCAACCAATAACGCTTTCTCTGTACATTTGGATTCCAGCGCCTATTCGTTCTGCGATGAGAATGTGATAGCTGCTTGCCAAACCCGGGTTTCTTACCGGTTACCTGGCATACCTTCGACATCTTAAACTCCTGAAACATTTGGTTTAACCACTTACCGGATTTGGTTTAGTGGAATATAAAACGGTAGCAGCAACATGGCGAGTCGCCACCAATAACATTGTATTGCTTACTAATTCTAACGTAGCGACGGACAGACTTGAACTGTCGACCTCTCGATTATGAGTCGAGCGCTCTTACCTACTGAGCTACGTCGCCATGAGCCCCCTGACAGAATTGAACTGTCGACCTTCTCCTTACCATGGAGACGCTCTGCCAACTGAGCTAAGGGGGCTTAGCCAAAGGCTTATTGACATGATGCCACAGGAGTGCAGTTACCCCAACGTCCACTTACCTTCTATCCAGTCTTACTACAGTCAGAGTATGGGAAATGGGTTACAAATACGCTTAGCCGAACATGAAGACGCACAGGCAATTCAGGAAATCTACAACAATGAAGTAAGAAATTCGACAGCGACTTTTGATCTAGTAGAAAGAACTATTGAAGAACAAAAAGAGTGGCTTCGTAAAAGATCCGGAGCATTTAGTGTATTAGTAGCTGAACTGGATAAAGAAGTAGTCGGTTTCGCTTCTCTCTCTCCTTACAAAGAAAGAGCTGCTTATCGAACAACTGTAGAAGATTCGGTTTACGTGGATAAAAATTTTCGTAATCAAGGTATCGCTGGAAAATTACTTTCTCATTTACTGGAAGTGGCAGAATCAAGTGGGTTCCATGCTGTAATTGCAAGAATCGGAGGTGGAAATGAATCTAGTATTTCACTCCACAAAAAATTTGGTTTCACGATTGTAGGAACTGAAAAAGAAATAGGACGGAAATTTGGAAAATGGCAGAATGTAGTTGTAATGCAAACAATCTTAAATGCAAGTGGTCCAGAACCTGAATAGTTCTGGACCATTGCATTGTGGGCCGGGGAGGATTTGAACCTCCGAAGGCAATGCCGACGGGTTTACAGCCCGTTCCCTTTGGCCACTCGGGCACCGACCCCTCCTCGGATGATAATACACTCACGGGCTCGCGCCACCTGTAAGTTAGATTGGTAACAAACAAGTAAAGTAAATGCATGCCATCTTTTGACATTGTTTCGCAATATGATCATCAAGAAGTCAAAAATGCTGTTGATCAAACTGAGCGCGAAATAACAAACCGCTTTGACTTTAAGGGAACAAATTCAGAAGTTGAATTAAATGAGGATTCAATAAGAATTGAATCTTCAACGGAGGACCGCCTCAACGCTTTGCTAATAGTACTTGAAGAAAAATTAGTAAAAAGAAAAGTGTCTCTGAAAACACTCTTATGGCAAGATCTAGAAGCTGCTAGTGGAGGAAGGGTCCGCAAAGTAGCCAAGTTGCAATCTGGTATAGGAAATGAAGATTCAAAATCAATCAATCGTCAAATAAAAGACTTGGGAGTAAAAGGTATTCAATCCCAAAACCAAGGAGACCAAATTAGAGTAAGCGGAAAAAAACGTGACGCTCTTCAAGAAGTCATTGCTTCTCTTAAATCAAGCAATATTGACTTACCGTTGCAATTCATAAATTTTCGTGATTAAGAGATAGGTCCCCCTCCTACCGTCCCTTGGTTCCACGAACCATTTCGCAGCCTTTCAACTCTCTCAGCTGTTGGGGGGTGAGTTGAAAAAACACGACTTCCTCCACGACCGCGAGCTTCTGCTTTTAGAGGATTAACTATGTAGGAAGATGCCTGATTTGGATCAACCCCTGAAGGAATCCGACCCGATGCGGCTTCCAACTTTTCCAATGCCCTTGCAAGGGGTTCACCATCTCCTAGAAGTCTCGCTGCAGTAGCATCTGCCTTGAATTCTCGGGTGCGACTTATTGCTGCTTGTATAAGCATGGCCGCTATGGGCGCCATTATCGCAAATGCAATTTCACCTAGTGGGTTTCTATTCCTATCTCGACCTCCGCTGAACATCGCTGCCCAAAAGGCCATCCGAGCGATAAGCGTTATAGCCATCCCAATGGCTGCAGCAACAGAACCTATGAGAATATCGCGATTTTCGACATGGCTTAACTCGTGGGCAAGCACCCCTCTAATCTCATACCAATCAAGATTGTCCAGAAGACCCTGTGTTACTGCGACAGCTGCATGCTGAGGGTTGCGACCAGTCGCAAAAGCATTGGGTTGTTGGTTAGGAGAAATATAGAGTTTTGGCATTGGCAATTCTGCTGCCATTGATAGTTCTTTCATTACACGGTGATATTCAGGGTATTCAGATGGATCAGCTGGAACAGCACGAGCTGACGCGATTGCAAGTCTGTCACTAAACCAATAACTCCCTCCGACAAATAGTAAACCTAATACAAGGCCAAAAATAAGGCCCCCTGAACCACCTATTGCCCCACCTATTACAATAAATAGTCCTCCTAATAACGCTAGGAGACCAAACGTCTTAGCTGTATTAATCATCTTTCTCTCCGAACCTCATCATTTTGTAATAAAAGTACTAGATAACAGTTTAATTTCCATCTTGATCTATTTCGTAATATCCAGAATGAACATAGACACAAGGAATTTTTTGTTGCCAAAACATGTTTAAATTCCTAGGGTCGTCATCAAGCACGAGTTCAGGCTTGTACCCGCTTGTCATCAAATCTCTTACCAAGTCCAACTTAATTTCGGGAGATTCTCTTTCATCACCTTCATCTCTCATCAAAAGTGCATCCCAAAAGACCTTATTTTTATCTAACCACTTAACTGTCATTTCAAAAAGATAAGAAGGTCTGGCTGTCAATAGGAAAACAGGGATATCAGAAGATGAAGATATAGACCTAACAAGTTCCTGAACTTCTCTTGAGGTTCTACTATCTATCAAAGCTTTAAAAAATGCTTCCCAATTTTGGGTTTCACCGTTTAAGAAATGTTGGTGTGCAGATGCATCAGCTAAAACTCCGTCTATATCAACAATTAAAACATTGCCAGAAGGAGGTTCTTTATCTCTGTAAACGAACATCCTGACTAATTAATCCTCGTCAGGAGAATCCGTTGCCCGAACGCGTATTTCCTCAACAACACTTGAATCGGCCAGAGTGGTTGTATCACCTAAATCTCTACCTTCTGCAACATCTCTCAAAAGACGTCTCATGATTTTGCCACTTCTAGTCTTTGGAAGGTCAGGAACTAAAACCACCGTCTTCGGTCTGGCGATAGGTCCTAGCTTTTCTGCAACATGAGCACGAATCTCATTTCCTAGAGAATCTGAGGCTTCAAAAGAACCTCTCAAAATGACATAACCAACTATGGCTTGTCCTGTCGTCTCATCAGCAACACCAACTACCGCCGCTTCAGCTACTGCTGGGTGGTCTACAAGTGCTGATTCTACTTCTGCAGTTGAAATGCGGTGACCAGAGACATTCATTACGTCATCCACTCTGCCTAAAAGCCATAAGTATCCATCCTTATCGAGCTTTGCTCCGTCTCCTGCAAAATACCGTCCTTCAAAACGTGACCAATAAGTTTCTTTGTATCTTTCAGGATCTCCCCAAATCCCTCTGAGCATACTGGGCCATGGATGAGTGATGGTCAAGTAGCCTCCTCCTTGCTCAATAGGGTTACCACCATCGTCTACTACTTCCATGAAAACACCCGGAATGGATTGACAAGCAGATCCTGGTTTGGTGGTTGTCAAACCTGGAAGCGGAGTGATCATATGCCCACCCGTTTCCGTTTGCCACCAAGTGTCAACAATCGGACAATTACTTCCCCCAATGTGTTCGTGATACCACATCCACGCCTCAGGGTTTATTGGCTCTCCTACCGTTCCTAAAACTCTCAAAGTAGACAAATCGTGTGAAGCCGGCTCTTGCGCTCCCCATTTCATAAAAGTCCTTATAGCAGTAGGAGCTGTATAAAGTTGCGTAACACCATAGCGCTCAATAATGTCCCATAACCGATCTTTGGGCCACTCCGGTTGATCACCTACACGAAGTTCCGGGCGAGGAGTATCAGGTGTCCCTTCGTACATGACCGATGTACAACCATTGGCCAAGGGGCCATAAACGATATAGCTGTGACCTGTAACCCAACCTATGTCTGCTGCACACCAATAAATATCTTTCTCCCGGTTTATGTCGAAGGTATAACGGTGTGTGTACATTACTTGCGTTAAATAACCCGCCGTTGTGTGCATGATCCCTTTTGGTTTTGCTGTGGTACCGGATGTGTAAAGCAAATAAAGGAGATCCTCGCTGTCCAAAGATTCAGGTGGGCAATTCGAGTCTGCCTTGTCAACCAGATCATGCCACCAAAAATCACGTCCCTTCTCCATTTGCGTTTCGAGATCACATCGATTGACAACAATTACATTTTCCACAGACGAAGCACCACTCTCCAACGCCTTGTCAACATTTGGTTTTAAAGGAGATGGAATACCTCTTCGGTAACCAGCATCGGCTGTAATAATTAGACGCGCTTGAGCATCTTCACAACGGTCAATTATCGCGTCAGGTGAAAATCCTCCGAATATAACGCTATGAACCAACCCAATCCTGGCGCAAGCAAGCATCGCTATGGGAAGTTCGGGAATCATCGGCATGTAAATAGCGACTCGATCACCCTTATTCAAACCTATTTCTTTTAGAACATTCGCGAATTTGGAAACTTCCACAAGAAGATCCTGATATGTAATTTTTCTGGTGTCACCGGGCTCTCCTTCCCAAAAATATGCAATTCGGTCTCCGTAACCTGCTTCTACATGCCGGTCTAAACAGTTGTAGGAAATATTTAGTCGCCCTCCGACAAACCATTTTGCAAAAGGAAGCTCCCACTCAAGTGTTGTATGGAAATCTTCATCCCACGTAATCAAATCTCTCGCTTGTCTAGCCCAAAATGACTCATAGTCAGAGATAGCTTCATCATGGTGAGAGGAATCATTAATCAATGCTTTTTTTACAAAATCTGGATCTGGCGGAAATGTTCGATCCTCAACGTAAAACTCTTCAATTGTTGATTCGCTCATTTATTACCCCCTTGTTTGATTAGATGATTTTAGACAAAGTAAGAAGCCAACTTACTTACGGGCGTAAAAGGGATTTTAGTTTTCTGACACGGCACCACTGGAACCGATCTTCCATTCAAAAACAAAAAAACCTCCCAGACCCTTTGGGTCAAGAAGTGCATCCGCTTCAGTAATTCTGCTTCTTGCTTTTACGGCTTTTAAGTCCCCAATCGATGATGACTCTTCCCAAATCTTTCGCCCTTCCTCGACTAGTTTATTTATTCCTTGATTTTCAAGAAACTGTTTTTGCGTTGATATAGAAAACCCTTTGGGTAATTGATCAATAGCCACTTCGACTGTCACATCTTGATTTCCTACATCTTCAAGAGGACTATCACCTCTAAAATGCCTCTTAAACGTTCGAAGCCATGAATCTTGATGTCTTTGACTCATTTCTTGTGTCGTTGATCCATAATCAAAAAGCAATATAGAACCTTTAGAAATTTTTTCAATCACATCTTTTATCCAGTTATTTGATTGAGTCTGGACTGGGATCCGGGCACCTTTGAGTGGAGCAATTTCAATTGGTGGATCTTTCTCAGTGGTTAAGATCTCAATAAATTGATCATCCATTAGATCAATGCAAACCTCTTTCCAACAATTCCCATCCCCTTCTAATAGATCGAAAGGCAAGTTGTCCAAAAGCTCATTAGCAATCACTGCACCTACGATCGGACCCTCAGGCATTTGCATCGTTGAAACAAGTTTTTCAGAAGTCGGATGCTCTTTTCTTAGCTCTTCCGAACGTTCAACCATCACATAACTTCCACTCTCTAGACATTTTGGCTCAGAATCCAATATTGTTCTCGCAAGTGTCCCGCATCCCGCTCCAACTTCAATGACTTGAAAATCTTTTGGTTTTTGAATTTCTGTCCACAACTGATCTAACCAATTTGCTATTAAATGACCGAAAACTGGGCCAACCTCTGGGCTTGTTATAAAGTCTCCTCTTCGCCCGGCTCTTCCAGTCTTTGTATAAAAACCATTTTCAGAATCATAAAGACATGCTTCAACGAAATTTGAAAAAGAAAGAGGCCCTGATCTTCTTATACGGCTCTTTAAGTCTTCAGCCAACATGCCGCTTGTTTTATTATCTAGGCACCTAAAGCCAAAAGGCTCACTTCTGTGAAACGAGCTACTAACTGGGGGAAAATTCCAAATAGCAAAGTAACTATTACACAAATTCCCAGAGCTGAAACGAGTGAGGGTGTGATGTCAACCTGATTTAGGTCGACTCCTGCAGATTCATCTGCCCACATTTTGCGCGCAATTGATGCATAGTAAAAGAGAGCTATAACAGAATTTATAGCTGCGACAACAGCGAGTAAATAACCCCAAGTTTCTCCCGCAGTTGCTAAAACTCTAAAGACTTCAAACTTCGCAAACCACCCTCCTAGAGGTGGAATTCCTGCAAGGGAAAATAGAAAAATTGTCATAGCCACTGTCAACCCTGGGGCGAAATGGAAAGCTCCGGCAAATGAATCAATTTCTGCGGTGCCAGTTCGTCTTGCCAAAGTAATTATGACGGCAAATGCTCCAAGGTTCATGGCTGCATAAATAGCCAAATATGTTATTACCGCCGATAAGGCCTGATCACCCGTAGTAAGACTGTGACCTGCAACAGCTAAAGGAGCGATCATAAACCCTGTTTGCGCCACGCCGGAATAAGCCATAAGTCGAACTATGTTTTTTTGCCTTAATGCAATCAAGTTTCCGACTGTCATTGAAAGTGCTGAAAGCACCCAAATAAGCGGCTCCCAAACATTTGAGAGTTCATAGAAACCAACAAAAATAAGAGCAAGTAAAGCAACGAACCCGGCAGTTTTAGAAGAAACTGAAAGAAAAGCAGTTACAGGCGTTGGGGCGCCTTCATACACATCTGGCGCCCAAGTGTGAAATGGAACTGCCGATACTTTAAAAGCAAACCCTGCTACCACAAAAACAATCCCTAATGTCATTACAGAACTCGAAGCATTACCAGACTGAATAGAATCAGCGATTCCACTGAGTACCGTAGTCCCGCTCACTCCAAATAATAGAGACATTCCATAGAGCATTACCGCAGAAGCAAAAACACCCATTAAGTAGTATTTGAGACCGGCTTCATTCGATTTTGGATCTCGTTTTCTCCAGGCAACCATCAAGTATGCGGGAATCGAAAGTAATTCCAAAGCTACAAAAACAGAGATCAAATCTCTTGATGATGCCATCATCACCATGCCCATGAGTGAAGCTAGGAGGAGACCATAATATTCACTCTCCCAATAATCACCATCAACTATGTAATTGGTTGACAGAAGAACGACCACATACCCCGCTAAAAGGAAGACGGCCTTTAAAACTAATGAAAAATCGTCAACAACATAAGCGCCATCAAATAAAATCCTGTCATTTCCATCGATACCAAGGGTTAAAAGAGGTATTGCTGTAGCCAGAATTCCCAAACCAGATAATGCCGCCATATAAGGACGTGCCTTTTCTAAAAACAAGATGTCTAAAAGAGTTACCAAAACCCCGACAGAAAGCAGAACTATCTCAGGTGCGACAGCATGCCAATCAATTGCAGGCCTTTCAAACGCTACGATCACTAGGTTACTTGTCACTACGAACCTTTCGAAGCAGCATGATGATCAGAGTCATGATCTTCTAAACCGTAGACTTCAGGACAATGGGCAGATTTGATTTCTTCATGGCTCAATTTATTTACATCTATGGTCAAACACGGAGTTAAAGATGCATCAACCGCTCCATCGGTAGTTCTAAAAACAAGATTTGGATAGATACCTAATGCAAGTATCAATGCGAGTAAAGGAGCCCAAGCTATCCACTCAGTTTTTGTTGTGTCATGGATATTTGGATCTTCAGCAAATTCATCTTTCGGCGTGCCGAATGCTGCTCTCTGAAGCAACCACAAAAGGTAACCAGCAGCAAGAACAGTGCCCAATGCTGCGACAACCATGAAAGTTCTAAAGGTTTCAACGGGTAACCCATTCGCAGGATTATAAGCAGAAAGTATTGCCGGAAATTCCCCCCAGAATCCTGCTAACCCTGGCAGACCTAAAGATGCCATCGCACAAAATCCTAGAATCCAACCCATTTTAGGAGCTTGAACTAACAACCCTCCTAACCTCTTGATTTCTAAAGTGTGATAACGCTCTTTCATAGAACCGGCTAGGAAGAAAAGCATCCCTGTTATAAGGCCATGGGCAACCATGCCCATAATTGCTGCATTTATCCCAAAGTCCGTGAGAGTTGAAATTCCTAGCATTACAAATCCCATATGGGCGACCGAAGAAAATGCAATTAATCGTTTCATGTCTGTTTGAGCCAAGCAACAGAAAGCACCATAAATGATTCCTATTACTGCCAGTAGTCCTATCCAAGGTGCCCATTCGACTGCCGCTTCGGGGAGTAATGGTATTGCGATTCTCACAAATCCATAAGTTCCAAGTTTAAGTAATACTGCTGCAAGTATTACAGATCCAACAGTTGGAGCTTCGGTATGAGCATCAGGCAACCATGTATGGAATGGGAACATAGGAACTTTAATTCCAAAGCCCAAAAACATGCCTCCAAATATCCAAAGTTGTGCTGTCCGAGAAACGGCATTCGCCACAACATTGTCAGCTATCTCGGTAAATACAAATGACTCTGCCCCTGTTAAGAAAAAGAGCGAAAGGAAACTAACTAGCATTAATGCTGAACCGAAAAGTGTATAGAGAAAAAATTTCAGAGATGCATACCTTCTGTTTGGACCTCCCCAAACAGCGATCATGAAAAACATTGGCAATAAAACAACTTCGAAGAAAACAAAGAAGAGCACCATATCTTGAGCCACAAAAGTACCGATCATGCCGGTCTCTAAAACGAGGATAAGTATCAGAAATGTTTTCGGGTTCTTAGGCTCAGGAAAATGGTTCCAACTGTAAACAATACAGAGTGGAACTATAAGCACAGTTAGCAAAACAAGTGGTAAAGAAATTCCATCAAGTCCCACTACGTAACGACTATGAATGGCTTCTATCCAGCTTTTGTCTACTACGTACTGAAGTCTGTCAGTAGCATCAAGATCAAACCATATAAGAAGTATTAGACCCACAAATGCAACCCAAATAGAGGTAACAAGGGCAATTACTTTGTGCTCTTGTTCTTTTTCTTTTGGGAGTAAAAACATTACTAACGCACCCAGTAGAGGTGAAAAAGTAATTACCGTAAGGCCCCAACTATCAAGCAAATTCTCCATGTTTAATTTCTCCTACACAATCACTATGAGCAAACCGGCTAAAATCGTCGCAGCAGCAAACAAAATTGCTGCATAACTCTGAACTTTTCCGGATTGAATTTTGCGAAGTTCTTCACCGCTTTCCGATGAAATGCGACCAGAGGCGTTAACAAAACCGTCAACAACATTCTGATCTATTTTGAAATAATTAAGTTGTCCTATTTTCACAGCACTCCGACCAAATGTGTCTACAGTGCGATCCAAGACCGCCTGATTTGAGCGATAAGCCAATTCAGCAATTGGTTCTTTAACTGCTCGAGTGATTATCCCTGTATATAAATGATCGAGGTAGTACTTGTTAACAAGAAGAGTGTGACCCATTCTTGCTAACGCAAGACGTGTGGTAAGTCCATTGGGTAATTCAGTTAGACTTTGTCCAGTTTCTTTCGATGCATTATCAACTTTTACGAAATAATAATGCCATGCAAGCGAAGCTCCAATTATCACGATGATTGTTGAAATTATTGCGAGTGACCAGCTCGGAGTCGCATGTGAGATTTGTGGGAAATAACCGGCTACTGGTTCTATATAGTGACCAAACCTTTCTTGGAGTGACTTCGGAACCAGTTGAAAGCCTTTTGGTAAGTTTAAAAATCCTGCAAAAATCGCTAACACCGCAAGAATCCAAAGGGGTACAGTAATTCTTTTTCCAGACTCGTGAGGGTGACCATGTCCTCTGAATTCACCAAAGAATGTTAGATAAACACATCTAGTCATATACGCAGCAGTTAAAGCGGCAGTAATCATTCCCATTACCAACATGAACGTGTAGGAACCATTCCCACCTGTTCCACCCATAACTCCCCATCCACCTGTTCCGACTAGTATTTCATCTTTTGACCAAAACCCGGCAAAGGGTGGTAATCCTGCCAGAGCAATTGAACCAATAATAAAAGTCCGAAATGTTTGAGGCATTTCTTTTCTCAAACCTCCCATATCTGACTTCATGTCAAAACTGTGAACCGAATGAGCAACCGAACCGGATCCTAAAAATAAACAAGCTTTGAAAAATGCATGAGTGAAAAGATGGAACATAGCTGCTGTCCATGCCCCTACACCTAGTGCCATAACCATATACCCGAGTTGTGAAATGGTTGAATATGCAAGAACTTTCTTAATATCTCGTTGAACAAATGCTAAACATGCTCCTACTAGTGTTGTAAACCCACCCACTAGGGCCATTAAATTTATTGAACTTCCTCCGATGGAAAACCCTTCAAAAAACACACCATAGAGACGAGCGATCATAAAGACTCCCGCTACAACCATTGTTGCAGCATGTATAAGAGCTGATACTGGTGTTGGCCCTGCCATAGCATCAGGTAACCATGTGTGTAAAAAGAACTGACCAGATTTTGACATTACAGCAGCCATAAGACAACACGCTGCTATCAACAATGTGCTATGTGAAAGAAGACCTGCAGAAGCTAAGGCGTTTGTTGTCACAATTGAAAAAGAACCAAAGGTGTCAGGTAAAAGTTTTCCTGAAGCAAAGAAAAGGATTGTTACTCCAATCAACAATCCCATATCTCCAACACGGTTAGTTAGAAATGCTTTTAATGCTGCGTTTGAATTATCTTTTTCTTCCCACCAGTGACCTATTAATGCAAACGAACAAAGTCCTACCAACTCCCAAGAAACTAGTAATTGAAGCGTATTTTCGGAGATAACAAGGAGAAGCATCGATGCACTGAATAGTGATAGGAAAGCGAAAAAATGTGTATATCTTCTGTCCCCAGCTACGTAATCTGTGGAATAAATATGGACAAGTAGGGATACCAAAGTAACGACGAACAACATCATCGCTGCAGGACCATCAACTAACGTGCCAACAGAAAACTCAACACCTCCGGTAGTGAACCAAGTTGTAGTATTTACCACAGCTAAAGAGGGCTCACCATGCTCACCATGCTCAC
>DBFL01000083.1:36937-46138 GCA_002294285.1 Candidatus Neomicrothrix sp. UBA881 | reverse complement strand
TCACCATGCTCACCATGCTCACCAATGACAAGGGTCTGACTGATTTCTTCTCCATGAAAATTGTCACGATGATCCATCCAAGCAAAACCTGTACAGATTGATAGAACAAAAGCAACCACAAGTGCAGCAATTCCAAGTTCTGAACCCCCGCGCGGTAAACGTTTACCAAAAAAGAGTATCCCGACGAATGACAAGGCAGGTATGAGAGGAATCAACCAAACATTCTGCAAAAACCAGTTTCCTGATTCAGTTATTCCGAGAGGAATTGAGTTCACAGATGAAGTCGAAGCTGCTAAAAATTGAAACATCACATCAGCCTTTCATCGAATCGATTCCTGCAAGGTCGATATTTCGACGATTACGATAAAGCAATAGAACCATAGCTAAACCCACACCTACTTCAGCTGCTGCTACCGCAATTACAAAAAGTGCAAAGACTTCTCCAGAAATGGCCTCACGGAAAGCTGCAAAGGCTACAAGATTTATGTTGACTGAATTAAGAATCAATTCGATTGACATTAAGACCATAACCCCGTTACGTCTTGTCAAAACACCATAAACTCCAATAGCAAAAAGAACTGCAGAGAGAATCAAAAACTGATTTAAAAGCATTATTGATCCCTTCTAGCTATAACAACTGACCCAATCAAGGCTGCAAGCAGAAGAACTGAAATTGCTTCAAAAGGAATAATGAACTGGCTGAAAATCATGTCACCTATTTCAGCGGTAGTGCTAGGCATTTCACGACTTAGTTCCGTATTGCGAAAACTATCTATAAATGCCCCTGAAGTAACAGTTACTATCAGAACTGCCACTAAAACAGCCATTTGACTACGCTCTCTGAACTCGCCTTCCTCTGCTCCAAATGAACCTTTCGTTAACATTATTCCGAACAAAAACAGAACGATTATGGCACCTATATAAACGAGGATTTGAGTAACTGCTATGAATTCTGCTCCGAGGAGAATAAACATTCCTGCCGCGCCCGCTAAAACAATTACTAAATAAAGAGCAGCATGAACTATGTTTTCCGTCGTAACCATTTTCAATGCTGCTAACACCATCACTAAAGCAATAAGTGCAAAAAATACATTTTGAGCGACTAGCACCTCGCTGCCTTCCAGCGGATCCAGACCTTGGATCTGAGCAAAAAATAAACTAATCATTAACGCGGCACCTTGAGTTGTTTAGCTTCGCTACCACTTTCGTATTCTTCGAAATCTGGGACTGTCTCCATCCACTTTGAAAGCTGACCTTTGTCATGAAGAAGATCAGCCAATTTAGGTTCAGAAAATTCAAATTCTGGTGACCAAAACAAAGCTTCAAAAGGGCAAACTTCAACACAAATACCGCAATACATACAAAGTGCAAAATCAATATCAAAACGATCTAGGGCATTTTTCTGACGAGGTTTACCACCAGGTCGGCGAGGTGGTGCTTTGTATTTATGACCCTCAATATAAATACACCAATCAGGGCACTCACGCGCACATAACATACACGCAGTGCAATTTTCTTCATGTAAAGCAATCACGCCTCGAGCTCTAAGAGTAGGGGCTTCCTTAACTCTTGGATATTGAATTGTGTGCGAACCTTTTGTCAAAGTTCTGATCAAGGTTTTAAATGTGACACCTAAACCTTTTATTAAACCTGGGACTCTTATAGATAAACGCATTAGAACATCACTTTCAATACACCAGTAACAACTATGTTCAAAAGTGAAAGCGGCACCAATACCTTCCAGGCAAGTTGCTGTAGCTGATCTTCACGAAACCTTGGATAAGTGAAACGGAACCAAAAAATAAGAAATGAAACTAATAACATTTTCCCAATCAAAACTACTGGTCCTAAAAGATTAAAAAGGTTATCTGTTGGATCAAGCCCTGGGAAATACCAGCCCCCTAGAAAGAAAGTTGCTGCTAAAGCAGAGAAAATTCCTGCCGTAGCGAATTCTCCTATAAAGAAGAGCAGAAATCTCATTCCGGTGTATTCGGTCAAGTAACCAGTAACAATTTCCGATTCTGCTACTGGCATATCAAAAGGTGGCTGGGTTAACTCAGCTTGGATAGCAACTAGAAAAATAATAAAGCCTAAAAATTGCGTAATTATGAAAGGATTTCCTATACCACCCCAACCAAAAATTTCTCCATTAGCTTGAGCAAGAACAATTTCTTGGACATTCAAAGTGCCTGCTTGGATCACGACACCCATCACAGCTAAAACAAGAGGTAACTCATAAGCCACAAGTTGTCCAGCAGCCCTTAATCCGCCTATCAACGAGTATTTACTAGCAGACCCCCAACCAGCCATGAGAATTCCGATTACTGAAATTGATGAAACTGCAAGCGCCAAAAAAACTCCGGTATCAATATTTATAAACCATGCATCAGGACCCGCAGGAAGCACCAAAACAAGCAAAAATGTTGAGGCTAAAACTACAAATGGAGCCGCTTTGAAGACAACTCTGTCAGCAGCTCTTGGGAATAAGTCTTCTTTTTGTAAAAATTTTCCCACCTCTGCCAAAAGTTGCAAAGAACCATATGGGCCAGCTTCCATAGGACCCAGTCGACTTTGCATAAAACTCATCATCTTAAACAAATACAGATAAACCAGTGTTCCCGCTGGAAGAAGCACCGCCACCAAAGCCAAAACCGAACGAATTACGGTTTGCTGCCAATAGGCAAGCTCTATAGCCAGATTAAAAACCGTCATCGATCAATATCTCCCAAAATAAAATAGAGGCTTGCCAAAATAGAAATTACGTCTGGTACATACACACCTTTTAAAACCCAAGGTGTTATTGAAACATTGTTAAACGAAGCTGAACGTATTTTTACTCTGTAAGGAACTAAGTCACCTTTGGAAACAATGTAATAACCCATTATTCCAAGAGGGTTTTCTGTTTCTACATAGGCTTCTCCAGGTGGCACTTTTATAATCCTCGGAACTTTGGCCATGATCGGGCCTGAAGGTATCCCATCAAGAATCTGATCTACCATCTTGCAAGATTCCCTGACTTCTTGTAAGCGGACCCAATAGCGTGCGAAAGAATCTCCATCGGGATGTGTCCATACTTTCCAGTCAAGCTGATCGTGAACCAAACCTACTCCACCGTCTCTTCTTAAATCCCAATCAACTCCACTCGAACGAATATTCGCTCCTGAAAGACCATATGAAAGACCCACATCTGCAGGAATTATTCCTATTCCTCTGGTTCTTGTTTGAAAAATTTCATTACCGACTACAAGATCTTGCATCTCATCACAAAATGAATGGATTCTGGCAAGAACATCTTTAGTTTCTTGTATCCATCCTTTTGGTAAATCGTCTTTTATCCCACCTATTCGATCAAAATTTGGGTGGAACCGACCCCCTGTTACTGATTCGATTTGATTTAAAACAAACTCTCTGTCTCTGAAAGCGTAAAAGACAGGCGTAGTAGCTCCCAATTGAACCGCCATATCCCCTAGAAATAGAACAACATTAGCTATACGTGATAGTTCAAACAATGCAGTTCTTATCCACTGTGCTCTGGGAGGAGCCTCTACCTCCATGAGTCTTTCAGCCGCAAGTATAAATGGAACCTCGTTAGCAAAACTTCCCAACCAGTCAATTCTGTTCACAAGAGTAGTTACCTGCGGGTATGTCCTAACCTCACTAAGTTTTTCATACCCACGATGCATATAACCCATTACGGGATCTGCTGAGACGACTTGCTCTCCGTCTAAGCGAACAATGATCCTTAGTGTTCCATGAGTAGCTGGGTGTTGGGGTCCTAAATTTAAAGTCATCCCCTCTGTCTCGAGCTCAATATTTACTCTTGCATCACTGGCCTGATTTGCAATATAAGAAAGCTGCTGGGTTGAAGCTTCTGAATTCATCAGGTATCTTCTCCTATTTCTTCACTCTCATCATCATCTTCACCAGGCATAAGTTCGACATCTACTATTCCAGGCCAAGGTTTTGCTCTTCTGGAAAGCAGAGGAAAGTCTTTACGGAGTGGGTGGCCTTCAAATTCAGTTGGTAAATAGAGATTTACCAAATTCGGGTGGTTGGTAAAAGAGATTCCAAACATTTCCATTACTTCTCTTTCATGCCAATTAGCACCGGGGTATACAGGTATCCAAGTTTCAACCTCTGGAAATTCACCTTCCAAATCTGCCTTAACGTGAATTCCAATATTTGTTGATGGGTTATGGACACGAGCAAGAAGTTGAAATCTGCTTTGACCTCCTGTGATACCCCATTCCATTTCACTTTCACCTTCAACTTGATCATCAGAATCGTTGTCTATTGCTGCGTCCATTTCTCTTCCAAATGGAGATGGTTTCCAATCAATTGCAGAAAGGAAATTGAAGAAACTCATTTTGTTTTTCTCAAAAAGAAGCTTTGCAGTTTCCAACCAGCACTCTTGCGTTACTCGGATCCATACATCAACTCCTGGGGTCACGTGAGACTCGATGAGATCATCACCTAAATCTTTCTTAAGACCAGAAATTAAGGCATTACGTTCTTCATCAACTAATAACTCTTCTTCAGGTTCAGTTGACTCATCAACAATTTCTTCTTCGGTGGAATTAGGTGACGACAATTGGATCTCGATTCCATCTATCGGTCATATCTTCTGAAGCTATACGTTCTTGCAATAAAACAATTCCTTCCAGCAATGCCTCTGGTCTTGGTGGGCATCCCGGAACGTAAACATCTACTGGGACAATCTGGTCGACACCTTTAGTAACTGAATAACTATCCCAATATGGTCCTCCGCAATTTGCACAAGAGCCCATAGAAATCACATACTTTGGCTCTGGCATTTGTTCATAAAGTCTCCGAACGGCTGGAGCCATTTTGTCTGTTACTGTTCCCGAAATAACTACTAGATCAGCTTGACGGGGGCTTGCAGGGAAAGGGATCACTCCCAACCGCATTACGTCATACCGAGGTGAGGCAAAAGCTGCTCCCATTTCTATTGCACAACAAGCCAACCCCCATTGGTAAACCCAAAGTGAATATTTCCTGCTTATATTCAGTAACTTGGTCAAAGGACCCGGCATTTTGCCATTTTCTACTAGACCCATCTCAATAATCGCTTTCTCCATGCATAAAGGAGCCCTAACGCAAGAATGAAAATGAAAATTGCCATTTCCACTAAACCGAAAAGGTCGTAAACCTCAAGTCGTGCAGCCCACGGGAAAATAAACACTGCTTCTACATCAAATAAAACAAACATCAAAGCGAAAACGTAATATCTGATATTTGCTTGGCTCCACATATCTCCTTGTGGGTCTACACCTGATTCGTAATTTATTCGTTTTTGGGGAGTTTCTCTGCTTGGTCTTATCAAACTTCCTAATCCCAGGAAAACAGATACAAGAAGGATTCCGACTCCACCAAAAATTAAAACTGTAAGCCAATTACGTAGAAATTCAGACATGGTTTAAAGACCCAATTACCTTTGATAAATAAAAGCCAAAGTTATGTACCCGTGGAAGACTACCGTAATTTGAGCCTTTCTGAGGGGTTCGGAAGGCAGGAATGAAATATTTCACTATCATTTAACCGCTCACCAAAATTGGTATTGCATCACGGGTTATTTCCACAATCGGTCCAGGGATTAAACCAGTGATAATTACAACAACTGACGCCAACCCGGTAACTACCCAAACTCCTTTCGGGACATGGATCTCCGCAATTTTGTCTTCATCAATCTCAACATACATTGCCATAAGTATTCGAAGATAAACATATGCAGATATAGCTGCTGAAACCATCGCTATGCCTGCAAGGAAATAAAGCTTTGTGTCAACAGCAGATGAGATTACCCCTAATTTGGCTATGAAACCTCCAGTAAAGGGAATACCTGCTTGTCCCAACAAGAGAACTGTAAACAAGATTGCTAAAACTGGTTTACGTTGAGCAAGTCCTTTATATGCGGTGATGTCATGATTTAGATCACCATCACCTCCCACAACAGTAAGAACCGCAAAACTTCCTGAAGCAAGAAATGTGTATATTGCTAAATAAAATAGTACGGAAGCCACCCCATCCGTATTTGCTGACTGAACTCCAAGAAGAATAAACCCAGCATGCGCTATAGACGAATAAGCCAACATTCTTTTTACGTCGCTCTGGACTACTGCGACGACTGATCCAAAAACAACCGTTAAACCGGCTAAGACTGCTATTGGGATTTGCCAATCATCTACATACGAGGCGAATGTCAAAGGAAAAACTCGAATTAATGCGGCAAACCCTGCAACTTTTACTCCTGCTGCCATCCAAACTACAACTGGCGTGGGAGCCCCTTGATAAGCATCTGGGGTCCATGAGTGAAAAGGAAACGCTGCGATTTTGAATCCTAAGCCGACAATCATCAAAGCAAACCCGATCATTAACATTCCGTCTTCCACCAAGATTGAAGAAGCAAGGTAGTTCTTGATAGCAAATAAGTTTGTTGACCCGATAGCACCATAAACCAATGCGATTCCGTATAACAAAAAAGCTGAAGAAAAAGCACCTAGAAGAAAATACTTAATCGCACCTTCTTGAGATTCAATTTTTCTCAGATGGAGCGCAACGAGAACGTAAACTGCTATTGAAAGAATTTCTATTCCTAAAAACAAAACGATCAAGTCATTTGCGGTAGCCATCACGACACCACCTGCAGCAGAAAGTAAAAGAAGAACATAAAACTCTGAATCCGGGATGCCTTCTCTATTTAAATAGGGCCTAGCAATAATTGAAGTCGTAATCACTGCAATTGCTATTAGCGAAGTAAGGAAGACCGTTGATCCATCTATTCCTATGGAATCATTTAAAAATGCGATCGCTCCATCATTTTGGATTTTGTTCCATATTGGAATTGTTGAGACTAGGACAAAAACACCAGCTGTTAAAGAGACAGTTGAAGCTAGCCAGTTAATTGCTTTCTTTAACAATGAGGAAACTGTAAGCAGTAACAGCGCTGATACGGCCAAAACAATAACTGGCAATAAGGCCCACCACACAATTTCGGGAGTGGAAACAGGAGTAGAAGCAAAAACCATTAGCCGTGCCCTTCCTCTGATCCCTCAGCATTTATTTCTCCCTTTGAATAACGGTTAACAGGTTCTTCGAATTCCGAAACATGTTCTTCAATATGCACCACTAAAGCTTTTACCGAATTTTCCATTCTGCTTATGACAGGTTTCGGATAAATACCCAGGAAAACTATTAAAGCCAAAAGAGGTAACAAGACTAAAGTTTCCCGTGTCTTAAGATCGGATACTTCTGCATTTTCTTTTTGAACAGGTCCATGGAACACGCGTTGATAAGCCCAAAGTAAATATAAAGCCGCCAGTACAACTCCAACAGTGGCCACAACGGCCCACCATCTATGGGCATTAAATGTGCCCAATAAAATTAGAAATTCTCCAACGAAACCGTTGAGTCCTGGTAGTCCAATTGAAGACAGCATTACAACTGTAAAAACAGCAGCCATTAGAGGTGCAGAGTGCTGCAAACCTCCCAACTCGTCTATTTGCCTTGTATGCCTACGTTCATAGATCATTCCGACCAACAAAAATAATGCTCCAGTTGAAATACCATGATTAACCATCTGCAAAACACTGCCTTCTATAGCTTCAGTGTTTAAAGCAAAGGTTCCTAGAACAATGAATCCGAGATGAGCAATCGAAGAATAAGCAACAAGTCTTTTTAAGTCCTTCTGCATAGCTGCTACAACAGCACCATAAATGATTCCAACTACTCCTAGGGTCAGGAAAAGCGGAGCGAAAAAATGTGAAGCTTCTGGGAACAGATATAGACCAAATCTTAACAAGCCATAGGTTCCCAACTTTAATAACACTCCAGCAAGAATTACTGAACCTGCTGTTGGGGCCTCAGTGTGAGCATCAGGTAGCCATGTGTGTAAAGGAAAGATAGGTATCTTGACTGCAAAAGCAAGAGCAAAACTTAAGAATAACCATCGGGCTGTACCTTGAGCAATCGTTTGCGATTCAGCAATTTCGACAAGATCAAAAGTTACTGAACTTTCCAAATTATTTGCATGCAAGAAAGCAAGCGTGATAATTCCAACTAACATTAATGCGGATCCGGCCATTGTAAACAAAAAGAATTTTGTTGCTGCATAAGCACGATTTCCATGTCCCCAACGACTGATCAAGAAATACATCGGGACTAAAACAACCTCAAAACACAAGAAAAATAGAATCAGATCTAACGCACAGAAAACACCCATAACTCCAGCTTCTAATAGAAGCATCCAGGCAAAATATGAACGCTCATTATGCTCAGGATCTACTGCTAGAAAAGCAATAGGAAATAAAATCCCTGTCAAAATTATTAGGAACAATGAAATTCCATCAACACCAAATGACCAGGAGATTCCAAAATCACTAATCCAGGATTGTCGAGAAACAAATTGAAACATGCCTGAATTTGAATCTGAGTCAAATTCGCTCAACAACCAGAGAGATAGGGCACCTGTAGTTGTCGAAAAGATCAATGCTGTCAATTTTGTTAAATCTTTTCTGGCGCGAGGCAATAAAGCTACAACCAGTGCTCCGGCAGTAGGCACAATTAGCAGAGCTGGAAGAACTGGAAAAGTTGCTGATGAAACAGTTGCAATTAAGAAAGTCATATCGTCGTCCTTAATAAGAACCAAACAAGAAGCCCAACAGCTCCTAGGCCAATGCCTACCGCATAGGTTCTCACCATTCCATTTTGAGAAAGTCGAAGCACAGAGGCAGTCCGTTTAACCATTTGCCCCGTACCATCAACGGCACCATCTATTACTCTCTTATCGAACTTTGCAGTTGCTTCAAATGCCTGAAACCCGGGTCCTCCCATGAAGTTTGAAACTGCAGAATCAAACTTCCAAGCATCACTTAGAATTGGTTTTTCGAAAATTTTCTTATCTATTTTTTCCTTAAAATAAGTTAAGAATCCCGCAAAAATACCTACACCTACTGAAATCAAAGCTAGTACTGCCAAAATCCACAGAGTGCTAGCTGAAAGATGCAAGTGAGTTTCGTTGTGGAACATTGCTGGTTCTAACCAATGTTCCAACCATTTCGTTGAAGACGAAAAAGGTAGTTGGATAAAACCACCAACCACCGAAAGAAGTGCCAAAACAACAAGAGGAAAAGTCATTGTCCATGGAGACTCATGGGGTTGTATTTCGTGCGCGACATCAGCATC
>DBFL01000083.1:0-36599 GCA_002294285.1 Candidatus Neomicrothrix sp. UBA881 | reverse complement strand
ATCAGCATCAGCATCAGCATCAGCTAAATATCTCGGTGGACCAAAGAAGGTAAGTATTACTTGACGTGTCATATAAAAAGCAGTTAGAAGTGCAGTTAGGAGACCGATAAGCCAAAGCAAAGGATTTTTTTCCCATGCAAAGGCAAGAATTTCATCTTTAGACCAAAAACCCGCGAAAGGTGGCACACCTGCAATCGCCAACCATCCGACGATAAATGTTCCAGCGGTTATTGGCATCAATGATCGAAGACCGCCATATCGACGGAGATCCTGTTCTCCATTCATGCCATGAATGACTGACCCTGCCCCAAGGAAAAGAAGTGCCTTAAAAAAGGCGTGAGTTATCATATGAAAAATAGCTGCAGTGTAAGCGCCGCAACCAACAGCCAAAACCATGTAGCCGAGTTGACTTACCGTTGAGTAGGCAAGAACTTTCTTGATATCTGTTTGCGCCACCGCTATGGATGCTGCAAATAAAGCAGTCCCAACGCCAACCCATGCAATCAATCCAGTTGACCAATTAGAAGCTTCTACCATAATTGGATTTACTCTTGTTAACAGATAGACACCTGAAGTAACCATGGTCGCGGCATGAATTAAAGCCGAGACTGGAGTTGGCCCAGCCATTGCATCCGGTAACCATAGGTAGAGCGGAAACTGTGCCGACTTCCCTACTGCGCCCACAAAAAGCATCAGAACTATAAATGTTGTAGTTGTTTGGGCTATTTGATTTGAACCAATTAGTTCAAAAATTTCTAGGTATTGGAGTGAACCTACATTGAAAAAAATCAGGAACATAGCAATCATAAAACCCCAGTCTCCGACTCGGTTTGTAAGAAATGCTTTTTTTCCTGCAGTAGCATTTGCTGGGTCACTAAACCAGAAAGAAATTAAAAGATAAGAACAGGCTCCAACGCCTTCCCATCCCAAAAATGTCAACAAAAGATTGTCGCCCAATACAAGAATCAACATTGAAAATGCAAATAAATTCAAATAGGTAAAGAACCTACTGAAATCGGGGTCACCATGCATATAACCAATCGAATAGAGGTGGATTAAAGTGCCAACACCTGTGATAAACAAACACATTGTTAGAGATAGAGGATCAGCCAAAAAACCTATTTCAACTTTGAAGTCTCCAGCTGGAATCCAATCAAACAGCGTAAAAACTTGCTGGCGATTGTCGCTCTCTTCTGCAAGCATGCCAATAAAAACGATAAGGGAGGATAAAAAAGAACCAGCCATCGCTAATGTAGCCAACCAGCCTGACGCTGGTTCTCCAGTCATTCGACCAATGCAAATCAACGTGACAAACCCCAAAAGTGGAAAAGCAGGAATTAGCCAAACAAGATCAATCATTTTCATCCACCCAAGATCTTCAGATCATCTGCATTTGTTCTCGCCCGTCTTCGCATGATCGCAACAACCAAAGCCAGTCCAACGACTACTTCAGCTGCTGCAACTACCAAAACAAAAAAAACAGCCAGTTGACCTCCGAGGTCATTTAGATGAGAGCCGATGCTTACGAATGTGATGGTTACAGCATTTAACATCAACTCAATACACATAAACATGATTAGAGGGTTACGTCGTACCAACAAGCCCACAGTCCCAATTGAGAAAAGAACAGCAGCTAACGACAAATACCAAGTTGTGGTTACAGTCATTCCCCACCTTCTTCTGTCTCTTCTTCAGTATCGGATTCTTGTAATGTTCTTATGAGTGGCTTTTGTGGACGTGCAGACAAAACAACAGCTCCAATGACTGCAACGGTTAATAGAAGAGCGGTTAATTCCACTGAAAAAACCTGTTTAGAGAATAACGTTTCGCCTAAAAGTCTTGTGTTATCAGCAGCATCACCTATTGGGGTGTTAGCTTCCCTAACGCCCGTAGGACCTCCTACTGCAACAATCAAAACAGTCAAAATAATCCCAAAAATCGAGGCTCCGAGAACAACTGCCAAAGGTCTTTGTCCAGCGATTGGCTCTACTTTTAGATCTTCTGCACGATCTATTCCCAAAAGTGTTATTACGAAAACAAAAAGAATTACAATCGCGCCTGCATAAACAATTACTTGTATTGCAGCTAGAAACGTTGCCTCAAGTAGAACAAATAAGACTGCCGCTCCAAACAAAGTCTGAACCATAAATAAAGCTGAATGAACAGGATTCTTTGAAAAGATCACTCCCAATGCACCACTTAAAATAACAACTGCACTTATTAAGAAGACAATCGTTTCCATTACTGATCCTCTTCTTGCTCATCTAACTTAAAATTGCTTTGACCTATCTCTCCCTCACGGACTCCATAACCTAAATCGCCTGACCATGCAATCTGACCTTCATAGGATGCATCCCCGCTTGGTGATGTAGCTCTCAACCACCCCGATGTCAAAAGATCTTCGCCTTCACGCCAATCCTCCCAAGGAAGCTGTTTTGGTCTTCCGGTATCGCTATCCACTAACAGTTCTTCTCTTGTGTAAATTGCATCATTTCGATTCGTAAATGAGAATTCAAACATTTTGCTCTCAGTAATAGCCCCAGTGGGACAAGCCTCAACACAAAGATCGCAATGTATGCAACGCAGATAATTGATCTCATAAACAAATCCATAACGTTCCCCAGGTGAAATAGGATTATCGATTGGATTATCCGCCCCTCTTACATAAATACAATTCGCTGGACAAACACCCGCACAAAGTTCACAACCTATGCACTTTTCCATACCGTCTTCGTACCTTCCAAGTACATGTCTTCCATGAAGTCTCTCTGGTTTTTCACGCTTAAGTTTTGGATAAGGCGTTGTTACACGTTTTTGGAAAATTTGACGAAAAGTGACTAAGAAACCCTTTAAATAGCTCACTGATCCGACCCCTCAGATATCTCAGAAAGGTCCGCAGCATCTAAATTTGAATCCTTTGCTTTTTTAATCGCTCCCTTTAGTAGAAGAGCAGCAGCAGAAAGGATTAATAGACCTATCGGTACGACTAACAAAGATGACCAACCTCTATCTTCTCCTATATTCAGAGCAGCAATGAGAAGGAACCAGCCTAGAGATGCCGGAATTAACAACTTCCATCCAAGATCCATAAGTTGGTCATAACGTAGCCTTGGAAGTGTTGCTCTGAGCCATACAAAAGTGAATAAAAAAGCCATTACTTTTAAGAAGAACCAAAGTATAGGCCATACCCAAGAAATCTGTTTTATCAAAATAGGACCATTAGGCCCTCCTAAAAAGAGAGTCACAGCTATTGCCGACATAGTAATCATGTTCATAAACTCTGCAAGAAAAAATAGTGCGAAGCGTATGGAACTGTATTCGGTGTGAAACCCTCCAACTAGTTCTTGTTCTGCTTCAACCAAATCAAAAGGTGGTCTATTTAGTTCTGCTGTTCCTGCAATCACGAAAATTACAAATGGAATAATCCCCGTCGTTACCAAATTCCAATTCCATGTTGCTTGACCTGCGACTATACCGCTAGTTGAAAGTGTTCCTGAAGATAGAAAAACTGTTGCCATCGAAAGACCTAAAGCAGCCTCATAGCTGATCATTTGGGCTGATGCTCTTACTGACCCTAAAAGTGGGTATTTCGAACCTGATGACCAACCCGCGAGCATGACACCATATACAGCAATTGAAGAGAGGGCTAAAAAAAGAAGAATTCCTACTGGAGGGTCAGCTACTTGGAGAAGAGTCCTGTGGCCGAATATAGAAACTGTCCCATCTCCTCCATTTGTAAAATCGCCTCCTATTGGAACTATCGCGAAAGATAGAAAAGCTGGTACTAAAGAGAGATAGGGAGCCAAACGGAAAACAATACGATCTGCACGCTCAGGTAATAGATCTTCTTTGAAAAAAAGTTTTATTCCATCTGCCAAAGTTTGCAAAATGCCCCAAGGACCCGCAAGTGAGGGACCTACTCGGTTGTGCATATCCGCTACGATTTTCCTCTCAAACCAAATCACCAGCATTACAGAGACCATTAACAAGGCAAAAGCTATTACCACTTTCATTAGCATTACTAGAATTACAGATAGGCCAATATCTGAACTAAGGAGTGGATCTAAAGCTATTATCATCATGCTTTCTCAATCTTCAGATCATTTACCGGCAAAGACGAGTCAATTAATTTTCCAATATCTGAACCTTTTTGGTTCCAAATGGCATGGATAGTTCCAGATGCCGTCTCTGTATCGAAAATAAGTTTGGTTCGAACTTCGCCTTTAGAACCAATTAAACGAACTGTCGACTCAGGTGTTATGCCTAACTTATTCATATCCGATGGATTGACTCTTATCTGACTTCCAGATGCAAGTCCCTTAAGTGCTGAACTGTGACCGGTTAAAACACCTTCGTCATACATCCTTCTTGTTGCTACTAATCGGAAAGTGTTCTTGTTCTGTTTTGGAATTTTTAATGAAGTGGTTTCTGCTTGTTGTGTAGCACCTTGTATAACAATCCCTTCTTTATCAATTTCTCTGGCATTCATTAAGTCCAGATCTCTATGGATTTCTGAAACTGAAGAGACTTCTTCACACAAATCTTTGAAGGTTGACGGTCCTAACTTTGGAGAAAGATACGAAATTAAATCCAAAGCTATCATCCAATCTGGTCTAGCCGTTCCTGGAGGTGTAACACTTCTCATGATTGGGCTTATGCGGCTTTCAAGATTGGTAAATGTGCCATCAATTTCGGTTGTAGTAGCAGCTGGCAGAACAATATCGGATTGGAGGACACTCTCTGTTAGAAAAAGATCAACAGCTACTACTGTCTTAATCCTGTCTAAAGCTTCTTTAGCTAACTTAAAGTCAGGAAAATCCTTTAAAGGATCAGATGCTAAAAGAACTAAAACATCAATTTTTCCATCAACTGCCGCTTCAAGTATCTCTCTAGTGTTCATGCCCTTGCTGGCGGGATATGTGGGCCAACTGTTTTTCAAACCTTCAGATGCTTCTTCCAAATTGCATCTCCCAGGCAATAAGCCAGGAGAAAGACCCATATCTATGGCTCCGTTTACATTTCCCCTTCTCAACAAGGGCAAAAATGTAGCTTCGGGTAGAAGATCTTGGAGCTTTATAGCTGAATTCTCAATAATTGCAGAAGTCTCAGCTAGCGAAGCACGACCTAATAAAACCGAAACAGAACTGCTGTTTTTCAGTATTTTTCCGGCACTGAAAAGGGTTTTCACATGATCTTCGTCAAGTTCAGCAGGTTCACCAAACAATGCCTTTACTGCTTCTAAAGTTTTTCCTGGCGGAATTCTTATTGAATGTGTAGCTAGTTGTGAAAGACCAGTTTTCGTCGGAGTTAATTCAATTAGTGTGCATTGGTCTTGAACTATTGCATGTCTTAAGCGTAAATAAAGAGTTCCTAATTCTTCTTTAGGGTCAGCTCCCATAAGGACAATTACCCCACCTGGTTTACAAGTTTCATCTATCGTTGAGCGTTTCAGGCTAAGAAGAACCTCGGGCGAAAATCCATCATCTAGCTGGGCATCGACATTGTCTGTTCCAATAATCCCTTTTGTAATTTTGCTCCACACATACTGAGCTTCATTGGTTAAACGGGCTCCGCCAATAAGAGCTACACGTTCTGGGCTAGTTTCAGAAAATATTGTTGAGCATTTCTCATAAGCTTCAGACCATGAAACTGGCACCAAATTGTTTTTCACATCATCAGAAAAGTCGCTGACCATTAATGGTTCTAAAAGTCTTTTATCGCTGGAATAGGATTCAAAAATAAACCGTTCTTTATCTGTTAACCATCCCCAATTAACAGAATCTGAGTCAACACCCGTGAATCGCAAAACCCTATCTCTTGATTCTTGAACAGAAATTCTGTTTCCAAGACTGTCGAATGTACTTGTAGATTCAACTTCGGTTAAATCCCATGGTCTAGCTTTAAACCTAAATGGAGCAGCTGTTAAAGCTCCTACCGGACAAATTTGTACTGTGTTACCGCTGAAGTAAGAACTAAATGGTTGATCCGGATATGTGTTTACTTGGGTCTTATTACCTCTATCAATGAAATGTATTAAAGGGTCTCCTGCAACTTGATCAGCGAAACGTGTACATCTATCACAAAGAACACATCTCTCACGGTCCAAGAAAACATTCTCATTAACAGGTATTGGTTTTCTATAAGTACGTTTTTCTTCTATAAACCTGCTTTCTCCAGGTCCAAAAGCCATTGTTTGATCTTGTAACGGGCACTCGCCTCCCTTGTCACATATCGGACAGTCAAGAGGATGATTTACTAGTAAAAATTCAAGGACCCCTTCTTGCGCTTTACGAGTTTTTTCAGATTGAGTATCTACGATCATCTCATCTGAACACTCGACCATACAGGAAGGTTGAAGAGCAGGTCCTCTCCCTGTATCTATTTCAACTAGACACATTCGACACATCCCAACTGGCTGCATTCTTGAATGGTGACAAAACCTAGGAATATAAGTTCCATTACGCTCGCAAGCATCAATTAGTAGTTCACCTGGCTTCGCAAGTACATCTTTCCCGTCAACGGTTATAGAAACCGTAGTTTCTACAGATTTCATGTCCGTCATGTCACTACCTCTTCAACACTTAACGTCAAAGGAATGGGGTCACTCTTTGTGATAAGCGAATCAAATTCATGTCGAAATCTTCGGATCGCAGAAACTATTGGAGCAACTGAGGAAGGCCCTAAAGGGCAAATGGTTGTCTGGCGAGGCGGGAAAGGAACTGCATCTAAACCTTCATCGGAAAAAGCAGCAACCGGGTAAGGGCCGGGGCTTATGTTATCACCTACATCTAATAGAAGATCTATGTCAGATGGTCTACCGTCACCATTTAAAATTCTCTGTAAAATTTTCTCTTCCCATGTTGTTCCCTCTCTACATGGGGAACATTTTCCACAAGATTCACGAGCAAAAAATCTAACAACACTTAAACATGCTTTAACCGCATCTGTTGTCTCATCCATAACGACAATTGCTCCGGAACCAAGCATGGAACCCGCAGCTCCTACATCGCTTGCTTCAAGTGGCAAATCTAATTGTTCTTGAAAAAACCAAGGTGCAGATCCACCACCAGGGATAAACATTTTCAATTCATTATCATCTCTTATGCCTCTGCAGAAATTATCGCCATAAAAAAGTTCTCTAAAAGTAGTCACCCCATGCTCAACCTCATACACACCTGGACGGTTTACATGACCTGAAATCGCAAACATTCTTGTTCCTGGCGAAGCTTCTGATCCAAATTTTCTATATTCAGAAGCACCGTTGTTAAGTATCCAAGGAAGATTTGACAAAGTTTCAACGTTATTAACGATTGTTGGCTTACCGTACAAACCGATCGCTGCCGGAAAATAAGGCGGTTTTAATCTTGGCATTCCGCGCTTACCTTCAAGACTTTCAATTAATGCAGTTTCCTCTCCTACTATGTATGCACCGGCTCCCCAGTGCATAACTACATCAACAGAAAATTCACTTCCTAAAATGTTTTTGCCTATATAGCCAGCCTTATAAGCCTCATCAAGAGCTATGGCTATCCTTTCTTGAGCCAAAGCCATTTCGCCCCGAACATAAAGAAAAGCCTGAGATAGTCCAAGCGCGTAGCAAGCAATCAGAACTCCTTCAATTAACTGATGCGGATCTCTTTCCATTAGCAGTCGGTCTTTATAGGTTCCTATTTCACTTTCATCTCCATTCACAACTAAATATCTGGGCCAAACCCCCTCAGGAGGAAAACCCCATTTAATTCCTGCTGGGAACCCCGCACCTCCGCGCCCAAGAAGAGTGGCTTCTCTAACCTCATCATGAACTTGCGAAGGTGATCTACCAAGTGATGACTGTAGGCCTTTATAACCTCCAGTTGACAAATACTTTTCTAATGTGAAGGAATCCTTGTGTTCGAAACGACTTGTGACAAGTTTTGGTCCTTTATTTTGGACAAAACCAGGTGCATGTTCTATATAACCGTCTTGTAAGGAAGATTCTTTCATTCAGACACCTTCCTTAATCCACTTTGGAGGGCTTTTCGATTCGTCTGGATGTTTTATTCCAGCGCAACGAGACTTAGGAATTTGTTGTCGAACTCTACTTAATGTTCCGTGTTTGGGCATTGCACCTTGATCATCAGCTGCACCTTTGGATAGTGGACTCTCCCCGGCTTTTAAATCCACAATCACCTCATCAAAAAGTTCCTTTGTGGCTCGATGAAAATATCTATAATTGACTGTAAAACAAGGTGCTTCAGTGCAAGCAGCGACACATTCAGCTTCTTCAAAAGTAAAAAGTCCGTCTTCGGTGATTTCACCTTCTTCTACATCGAGAACCGTTTTTATATGTTCTAAAAGTTCATCTGCTCCTAGCAACTGGCAAGAAATATTTGTACAAACTTTCACCAAGTAACTGCCCACTGGATGAAATTTAAACATCTCATAAAACGTTCCGGTGCCCAAGACTTCTACCGAAGTTGTATTTGTGAGTTCTGCAATTTGTTCCATTGCAGGCTTCGTTATCCAACCTTCTTGCTCTTGGGCAAGATGAAGTAACGGTATGAGCGCAGACCTAGAGACGGGATAACGACTGACGATCTCTTTAGCTATCTCTTCATTTTCTGAAGTAAAAAAACTCATTATCGATCAACTTCTCCCATAATCGGGTCAATAGAAGATATGACAGCTACCGCATCTGCAATGAGTCCACTTCTCATCATGTGCGGCAAAGTTTGCAGATTTACAAAACTTGGACCTCTTATATGCATCCTGTAAGGATTCGAAGTCCCATCAGAAACTAGGTAACAACCCAATTCCCCTCTAGGTGATTCAACTGCGGCATAAACTTCTCCGGGTGGAACATGAAAACCTTCTGTAAATATTTTGAAATGATGTATAAGTGCTTCCATCGATTCGTCTATACGGGCGCGGGGTGGTGGTGTGATTTTTTTGTCCTGAACCCGATAATCGCCTGAAGGCATCAATTCTAAAATTTGTTCGACTATTTTTAATGACTCTCTAACTTCATTTAACCGAATTGCAAAACGGTCAAAAGAGTCACCGTGTGTTCCAACAATGACATCAAAATCAACTTGATCATAAGCAAGATACGGTTCATCTTTTCTTAAGTCCCAGTCGTAACCAGTTGATCTAAGTATTGGGCCTGTTGCTGACAGGGCTAATGCTTCAGCTGTGTTTATTACCCCCACACCTTGAAGTCTCTTCTGAAACAATGGTTGGCCTGTAAGCAAATCATCATACTCATCAAGCCGTGGAGGAATTATTTCTAAAAGTCTCTTTATGTCTGTCTGCCATCCATCATGTAAATCCACCGCGACCCCACCTGGACGTATGTAATTGTGGTTCATCCTTAAACCTGTGACTTTTTCAAAAAATCTAAGAACCTCTTCTCTTTCACGCCAACCATAAATCATCATTGAAACTGCACCAAGGTCCATACCATTTGTTGCTTGGAATAGTAAGTGTGAACTAATTCTGTTCAACTCACACATCAACATCCGTATCCAAGTGGCTCGAGATGGAACTTCAATTTGTAAAAGTTTCTCCACAGAAAGAGAAAATGCGAGTTCAGTAAAAAGTGGAGATGCGTAATCCATTCTTGTTACATTTGTGGAACCTTGAGAATAAGACAGAGTTTCAGCTGTTTTTTCCATACCGGTATGCAGATAACCAATTACCGGTTTTGAGCGTTCGACAGTTTCACCTTCTAGTTCTAAAATAAGTCTCAGAACCCCATGAGTTGAAGGATGAGAGGGACCCATATTTAATATCATTCGAGTCTCTTCTGAAGGGTCAACAATTTCAGTTGATGTACTTTCAACCATTGAAGTAGCTTCTGAATCACTTATCCGCAAAACAGCACTACCATCACGGAGCCTAACTCTCTCGTCATTTTTAGGTGTAGCGTTGGAATGCTCCCTGCTTTCAATTACTTCAGAAGTCATCTCTTGGCCTTGCTTGATTTAAATTGAACTGGTATTTGACCTGTAGAGAAATCTTTTCGTAATGGGTGCCCAACCCAGTCTTCAGGCATAAGAATTCTGGTTAAGTCCGGATGATCGGAAAAATTGATACCAAACATGTCATATACTTCTCGTTCCATTGCTTCTGTTCCCGGATACAAATCAAATAAAGATGGAACTACCGGATTTTCGTCCTGAATTTGAATTCTTAATCTGACACGTTCACGGGTCTGATGATTTATCATTGAAACGACAACCTCGAATCTCTCGGGTTTAACATTTTCAGGCAAGTCTGTTCGATTTGGAAAAAGAGAATAATCAACAGCTGTCAAGTCAACAACCATGTTGAATCCTTCTTCTTTCAGCTCTGCAACTAAATCAATAAATTCATCGACTCCTGGGTGTAGAACACGTTGACCACTAACATCAAAAGTTGAAACACTCACCGTTGCTCCAGTACCACGGCCTGATCTGTCTGTGGCGGAGATGAAGCAATCTCTATCTCAGCACCTCCAGAATTTTTTTCACGTCTCTTTGTTAACTCTCCATTTTGAATATTTTCATGTAATGTCAAAATCGCATGCATAAGTGTTTCTGGACCGGGCGGACAACCCGGTGCGTAAACATCAACTGGTACAACCTGGTCAACACCTTGGACAATCGCATAGTTGTTAAACATTCCTCCCGATGATGCGCAAACGCCCATAGATATAACCCACTTGGGTTCCATCATCTGGTCATAAATCTGACGAAGAATCGGAGCCATTTTCTGTGAAACACGTCCAGCTACAATCATCAAATCTGCTTGACGAGGAGATGCCCTGAAAACTTCCATTCCATACCTGGCCAAGTCATAGTGAGCAGCACCTGTAGCCATCATTTCAATAGCACAACATGCCAAACCAAAAGTGGCCGGCCAACAACTTCTTGCACGCGACCATTTAACAAGATTCTCAATTCTTGCCGTAATAAAATTATGATCGAGACCCTCTAGGCCTTCTCCCTTTACTTCTGATGTCTCACCAATGAGGGGCACTCGCACCATTAGTTACCTGCTTCTTCTTTTTGGATATTTTCTTCGGCCGATAAACGTCCCTCTTGGCCTACCTTTCGCACTCCTATACGACGAACAGTATTAAGAGTGTTTCTCGTTTGAGAAGTCATTTCATCATCTGGTTTGATCTGTTTAGCAGGACCCCATTCAAGTGCCCCTTTGCCTATCAAATAAATAAACGATTCAAATACCGCTAAGGCAAAAATACAAACTGCCACTAGACCAAATAGCCCCAAAGATCTGTGAGATAGAGCCCAGGGGTAGAAAAAAATGATCTCGATATCGAAAACTATAAAAATCATTGCAACTAAGTAAAATCGAACAGGAAACCTTTCATTTGGATTTTCATTTGCAGGGATGATTCCGCATTCGTAAGGCGCTTCTTTTCGATCATTTGGTTTGCGTGGTGCAAGCAAACGAGAAGCTACAAAACTTATTGCTGCAAATAAAACTGCTAGAACAAGTAAAGCTATTACCGGAAGATACTGACTAGTCAAAATATAACCTCCGACAATTTAAGAAGTCGACTTGGTGTTTTCTCATCGTACTACTCGGTTGATGAAGCGAATTCTTGTCTCTTGGCCATTAGTTCTTTGTCTCTGACATGAAGCCAGTAGCAAAGAGCCAGAAAAATAATAAATGATCCGATTGTAACTAATGCTGGTCTAAGCCTCCTTGTGCCAAGATCACGAACCATTATGGCCGAAACAACGGGTTCTTCTTCATCAATAACAGGCCTTGGTGGCGCTAAGCCTGGAACCGAAGGTTGATCAACTACTCTTTGAATTTGCACCACCGCATATCTGGTTGGGTGAGTGATACGAGCAGTGTTACTGATCCAAAGACTGATCCTATCCCATCGATTCGGATTGTCTTTAAGTTCAGGCTTTCCTCCGTAAGTAAAAGAATCTAAAACCTTGAAATCAGCAGAACTCCCGAACCCAAGATCAGAATGGGCTAACACATCAGCGATAGCTTGTGCCTGTGCATCGCCAGCTTCTGATGTAGACAAGAGACGCCAGCCATTCAAATCATTGAGTCCATAGTCCTTAATTAGATTTGGTGAAACAGCTGCTAACTCAGAATGAGTTATTGTTTCATTTCTTAATTGCCTGTCAGCTTGCAAGTCAGATAACTCTTCCAAGCTCAAATCTGGGTAATCAACCTCTGTGGGTAATTGATTAAACTCCAGATTTGCAATTTCATCTCCGGAATCTACAACCATTTCATAAGCAGATAGAAGATCATCTGGGTCAGGCAATTCACGCGCTTCTATCAAAGCACTAGAATTTAAGTCACCTACATTTATGTCAATCGTTCGCCAACTTGGGTCTGCGCCTTTCCATCCAGAACCATACATCCACCAACTGATACCTAAAATAACCATGAACCCCATAAGTCCAGCCAAGGTAACCAAGGTGCTTAATCGGGCTCCTGAATTAGTTGCAATTATCAGCCATACAGAACCAATCAAAACTATCGAACCTGTTGCTACGACAAGTATTCCTCGAACTTCTAAATCCCATGAAATGCCACCCAATGTTGTAAGGAGATCTATCATTACATACTCCTTTCATAGGCAACCACTGCATCAATTTGCTCGGGAGTTAGCACTCTGCTTCGCGTGACTGTTCCAACCACATCCAAATCATCTGTTCTTCCACCAAACCCAGGCATTCCCCCAGAACCCATCCTTGCATTGCCGTAGCCAGCGCCTAGTTCAGAACCTGTATGAATAAAATTAGATTGTCTTTCCGGCGTGGAAAAATGAGTTTCCACACCACTCAAACTCGGGCCTACATGACCTGCACCTGGTCTGTAACTATTTAAAATTCCTGACTCTACAAGTTTCGGCCATTCAGCAATCAATGCATCTACATTTTCAGGGCTAGTGGCACCATAAGAAAATCCGGGCGTATGACATCTTGCGCATCCATGAGCCCCCTGTCCGGCTTGATTGTTAAATATTATTTCTCCGTACTTTAAATAGTTATCACTCTCGGGTGATGAGGCGTTCTCTAACCATTGATCTATAGCTGATTCAATTTCTTCAGTATCCGTTAGATCAGGATTACCGCTAACCACAATCTTTCTTGCACCATCTCGAATTCCACTTTCAACCTGTTTTTTAGTTTCATCTGGATCTAGCTGTATTGATCTTAAATAAACAACTAGCTGATGTATTTGCTGCTCTGTCATTGGTCCACCACCTGGTAAACCCCAAGCCGGCATAGGAGAGCCTGGTCTACCATAATTAAGAATGTGAGTTACCTCAGATTCATCAAATCTAGAAAGCACGCTTGTTAAAGCCGGTGCCTTCCATTGAACTTGGGCGACAAATTGGCCATCCGCGTCAGACAGAGTAAATGAAGCGACACCACCAACACCATTTGGACCGTGGCACCCAGAGCAAGCTTCTTCGTAGCTATTAGCTCCACGGCTTTCAAAACGTCCTACCCAACCTCTCGCCGCGTTTTCCTGACGTGCAGGTTCCATAAGCCAATATAAAGGCAGAACTAAAGCTGTCGCTGCAATCAATATGAACGACCACCCAAGTGCCTTATCTAGAATACGGGTTTCTAATTCATCATCGTCAGCGTAAGGAACTCTGTTAGCAGCTAAATCGATTTCAGATCCAACTTCCTTTTTGCCTATTCGGAAGTTGAAAAGAAGATAAATCAACATGCCAATCATTACGACGACAGCAAGAACTAGACCAATGGTTCTCTGTGTGTTAGCTAAGACAATTATCGGATTCACAAACTTCTCATCTCTCCATTAATGGTCGCTCTGTCCGATACAGTTCGGGCCTTCTGCTTCTTGGCCAGTAGTATTCGTACCAATAGGCGGACCCTGGATTATTGCACCAGTATTTACAGTTAAAACTCCGTCATTTACAGTTACCGCGAAACGATCCATCCCTCTAGGTGCAGGTCCACCACGTTTTTCGCCTACTTGGTTGTACTGAGATCCGTGACAGGGACATTCGAACCATTGTGAAGAAACACAGTTAGGAACCCTGCATCCTAAATGCGGACATTTTTGATACAAAGCAACTACGCCTGCTTCAAAACCTTGTTCGACTCCTGCAGCCATTCCAGCTATTTCACTTGAGGAATAAGCGTTTCTAGCTTTTTCGACTGCACCATTTGGAAAAGCAGTCAACCACATTCGCCCTTCAGGTTTATACAGAAAACCATTATTTGCTTTTATTTCAGCAAGAATTTCAGGAATGTTTCCAACTTTAATTTTTGATCCGAAACCACTTACTCCCTGAGGCCATAAAAAAGCTAACGAAGCTCCACCGAAACCAGCTATTGAAAGTCCCATCATTCCTACTATTCCCCTATTAAAAAACTGTCTACGAGAAACACCTACAGCTATAGGATCTGGGGATACAAAAGGTTCGGGAGGAGTAGTATCTATAGCTTCTACTTGATCTTCCGTCTTTGTTTCTAGAGCTGCTTCCTCAAATTTGCGGCCAGTTAAACCTTCTTCATCTTCTGATAACAAAGCAGGATTTGTTTTGTCACGAAGACGCGCCTCTCTTGATAGACCAACAGCACGATGATCTCTTCGTCGAGAAGCACCCAAAAGAACTAAAGCAGCTAAAACAACAAGAATTATGACTGCAATTATCGTAGCCATCTCAAACTCCGTAATTTCTTTTTAATACTGATTGAATAATTAACATTTTCATCACAACTCGAAAAACAATCCACCTTCCCAAGGGAAGACAAAGTTGAAACCGGGACCACGAAAGAAAGACCCAATCATCACTAGCACTGCCCAGAACATCAGGTGAACAGTCATTAATGAGATTGCAAACTTTCGATGTTCTGGTTTATTTGAGGGATTTTTATCAATAAAAGGTGCCATGATTAGTAGAAAAATACCCATACCTGGAATTGTCACTCCGGCGACCATTGGATGGAACATTGTTAACAATTCTTGAAGACCTAAAAAATACCAGGGTGCTTTAGAAGGGTTTGGTGTCCGGTTAAAATCAGCCAACTCCAGAAGTGGAGCATTAACCACAATGGAGAAAAGTGTCGTAAAAAGAGTTATTGCTAAAGCCGATAGGAACTCTGCGATTAAAAGATGCGGCCAGACATGAACTTTGTCAGTAGGAGTTGTTTTTACATCTTGAATTGAACCTGCTTTGACAACTGTTAAAAGTCTCTGGTTGTGACCATCTGGACCTTGGCCTGCTTGTGGGCCGCTTTGGGACGGTGAAACATTTGAAGGTTCGCCTACTGGAGGTTGTTTACTGGCGGGAACTCCACGATCGAGCAAGTGAGAAGGAATTTTCTCATCGCCTGAAGAAACGGGGTTTTCTGAACTCGTATCAGCACCTGTTTCAGTTTCTTTTTCTTCACCTTTTGAAGAACCACCTTTAGCAGCTTCTGCTTTAGCTCGGGCTTCTTCAGCTCGTTTTCTTAAATGCTCTGGGATCTCAACCATTTCTTATCCTCGGCCTACAGTGGTCCTGAAATTCCGCCGTCTTTTCGGACACGCCAAAAATGAATAGCAAGAAAAATGACCAGAACAAATGGCAACATCAAAACATGAAGCGTATACCACCTCAATAAAGTGTCAGTGCCTATCTCCACGCCCCCTAAAAGAACAAATCTCACCTGTTCTCCGAAAACAGGCGTATACCCCATCATGTTTGTTCCAACCGTTACCGCCCAAAGGGCCAACTGGTCCCAAGGCAATAAATACCCAGTGAATGACAGCAACAGTGTGAGTGTCAGCAAAATGACTCCGATCACCCAGTTAAATTCACGAGGTGGTTTATACGCTCCGTGGTAAAAAACACGAGCCATATGAAGGAAGACAGTCAGAACCATTAAATGGGCTCCCCACCTATGCATATTTCGGACTAAGAGACCAAAGCCCACTGCAGTTTGAAGAGTTTGAATATCATCCCATGCTTGCGCAGCAGTAGGACGGTAGAAGAACATAAGGAAAATACCTGTAACTGTCAGGAAAATAAAGAGGAAAAAGCTTAAACCACCTAAACAAAGCGTGTAACTAACTTTTACCGCATGTCTCTTTACCTTTACAGGGTGAAGATGATATAAAACACTGTTCATTATTACGTACGAACGGTTTCTCGGACTATCTGTATAACCCTTTCTGAAAATAGAACCAGGGCGAAATATGGCAGTCCAAGTCTGAGAATCTTGGACCTTGTTTCCAATCTGACCTAATTTTTCTTTTAATGCCTGACCGGCGGCTTTATCACCGTTTGTCTCAGCCATTAGTTGCTCCCTCTAAAATTTTATTAGTTATGTCTTGAATCATGCCAAACGCATCCCATAGCCATAACCATGACTAGCAGTTCTCTGATTACCATCACCCTCTGGTGGAGCATCAGTTAACTTTCCTAAAATAATTACTCCAGTCGGACACCTGTCTACACAAAGTGCACAACGAGTGCAAACATCATCATCGATTGTGAAAATTACATTGTCGCTCGGATCCCGACCAGGTATCTCAGTACCAACCGAGTCACTTACTGCGTTCGTGCTGACCATGTGAATACATTTCCAAGGACAAATATCAACACAACCTTCACACATAATGCATTCTGACTGATCGATGTGAATAAACTGTTTAGGTTTACCTGCTGCTTCTAACCACTCATTGTCAACTTGGTGCAAAACATAATCATCGATAAAAGTCGGATGAGGCGGATTGGCATCGGTAACACTCATGATCCCACCCCTTCCTTAATCAAAGGCCTTCCATACTCAGACTTATCCGCGACTTCTTCTTTTTCTGCTCCACGGTTTTGCCAATGGCGCCAACAAACTACATTACCAGCCAATGCGACCCCGTAAATTAGCACTGCAATAACATCACGGATCACTAAATACGTCATTGTAAAGGGAAGAGCCCATTCAACAATTCCTTGGTCACCAGTCCAGGGAAGTTCAGGCCCGACAATAAAACGATCAGGACGCCAGTTCAACTCACTGTCAGCCCAAGTAAGCCACTGATGTGGTACTACGCCATAAACCCAAAACAAAATGAAAAAAACATAAGTGGCGAAAACCATCGCTTCACCCCAAGTGAATTCTTTTTCAGCTGGGCATCTTCTTAAGTATGCATAGAAACCCCATACGAGGATCACCGTTACAAACAGCGACACGGCGAATGCAACCATTCGAACTTTTCCTCCTGAAGTCTTTGCTGGGTTTTCTACTTATATAACTTTGTGAAAAATTGCACAAAGTTATATAACCATCTTACAGCTTGCTGGAGTGTCGGGCGCACTCGTTCTAACACTTTTAGTTTTCACTAATCAAAAAAAATTGGCCGGTTTTTGATCAGTATCCAAACTAAAAATAAAATCAGGATCAACGTCATGTATACCCAAGTCACGGCTATCCTGCCGTCATCGGTTAAAAAAACTTAAACTTGTTACCTAGCAGCAACCGGAGAGAAAATTGGTCGAAATTCCAGAACATCTTTTACAACGTTCTAAAAGCGCGCGAGAAAGATTGACAGGTCAAACACCTTCAACTGATTCCCCATCAGAAGCGGTTGAGCCACAAGAAGCTGCCCAATCAGTTGAAACCAACTCGCCGTCTGAAACACCAACTAAACAAATAGAAGAAATACCCGTTGTTGAAGACGCCCCTTATGTCAATGCTGCTAAAACTAGAAACAAAATCCCTTGGTGGGCCGCATCGGCTTTACTCTGTCTTCCAATTTGGGCTGTTATCTATGTCGGAACTCTCGAACGGCCAGCAGTTGAAGCTACAGGTGTACTCCAACATGGTGCAGAAATATACGCACAACGCTGTGCTTCTTGCCATGGTGCGAATGGTGGAGGTGGTGCTGGTTATAAATTGGCTGACGGTGAAGTTCTAGTTACTTTCCCTCAAATGGAAGACATGGTCGAATGGATTACAAAAGGATCTGATGGTTTTGGGGTCGGAAACTCATATGGTTCCCCCGAAAGAGGAAGAGTAGTGGCTGGGGGAATGCCCGCCTTTGGTGATGTTCTAAATGCCGAAGAAATAATTAGCGTTGTTTTGCACGAGAGGGCAGTGTTCGGCAATTCTGAAGAAGCTGAAATTTATGCAGAGGAACTTGACCACATGATTGAAGCAGGCGAAATAGATCTTGATATGTATTTTGATGCAGAAAGTGTCACTACTTCTGAAATTGCAAGCATCATTGAAAATACTCACTAATATTTTTCGCAAATCTACTCAAATATTAAGACTTGATTAGAAATTTGGATACAAATGTCAGACAAATACTATGACTTACTAGTAATCGGAGGAGGTCCAGCTGGTGCAGCTACTGCTTACTGGGCGGCATCAGCAGGACTCAAGACAGCAATTGTCGAAAAAAAGGTTTTTCCACGGCAAAAAACCTGTGGTGATGGACTTACACCACGAGCAGTTCATCAATTATCGGAAATGCAACTAGATCACAAACTCACCGGATACCACAAATATGAAGGACTTAGAGCTATAGCTCATAATAAAAGTATTGAAATGAAATGGCCGGATCACCCTGTGTTTCCTTCTCATGGGTATGTAGTAAGAAGATGCGATCTGGACACGATGGTTGTTGAAAATGCAATTTCTGCAGGAGCCGAATTTTTTGAAGGTATGGAGGCGATCCGTCCTCTCCATGATGACAATTCCGAAATTCAAGGAGCTTTAGTAATAAATCATGAAACTTCTGAGGAGTTAGAAATAAAAGCAAAATTTCTTGCGGTTGCAGATGGTGCAAACTCTCGTTTCGGTAGATCCTTGGGTAGCAACCGAAATAAAAGTTATCCAATGGGAATGGCCATAAGAGGCTATTTCGAAAGTCCTCTCGATAAGGAACCTTGGATTGAATCTGCTCTTGATGTAAAGGATAGGAATGGTAATTCGATGCCAGGCTACGGATGGATATTCCCAGTCGGGAACGGAACAATAAACGTTGGTATTGGGCTTCTTTCAACTTTTAGGGATTACCGAGAAGTAAATACAACCCACCTGTTCAATGAATTTGCTTTAACACTTCCTGATTACTGGGATATTAACCCTCTGACACCAATTGAACCACCTACAGGTGGACGTCTACCTATGGCAGGATCTGTGGGTCCAAAAGCAGGACACAACTGGCTTTTAGTAGGTGATGCAGCTGGTTCCGTGAATCCTTTTAACGGTGAAGGAATTGATTATGCCTACGAGACAGGTCGACTAGCTGCTTCTCTTTTCGTAGAAGCAAACCTTCAACATGACAACAAAGTTCTACAGCGATACCCAGACTTGCTTGATGAGGAATACGGCCTATATTTCAAAGTTGCTAGGTTATTTGCGAAAATAATTGGTAATCCAGTTTTGATTAGAGAATTGACGAGAGTTGGCATGCATTCCCAAACCTTGATGGAATGGGCACTAAAGGTAATGGCGAATTTAATGAAGGAAAATGATAAAGGTTTAGATGAAGCAGCATATGGAATGATCGCTTCAATAGTGAAAATGATTCCTGACCAAAGAGTTAGTAAATAAAAATTTCTCGTTATTTTTTAAAAGTTAACTTTTTAATAGTTTTGAGCTGATAAAGCGGTGAGAATAACTATATGTATTCTTCTAATGATAAGAATCCAATTTGGTCGCAGCTCGATAACCATCGTGACGAAATTACTCAAAAGTCGATTTCTGAACTATTTAAAGAAAATCCAAATCGAGAAAGTGATTTCTCAACTTCTTTCGAAAATCTTTGGATTGATGTTTCAAAACAGCTGATTGACTCGAAGACATTTAGTCTCTTTTCTGATCTTGCAGAAGAAAGCAAAATCAGAAATTCTCTCTCAGATATGATGTCCGGGAGTCCTGTCAACTCAACAGAGGAAAAACCTGCCCTACATACAGCACTTCGTGCGTCTAGAAACTCCAAAATTTTAGTTGACGGCGTAGATGTCATCCCCGAGATAACTGAAACTCTAGAAAAAATGGAGGAATTCTCTCATAGTGTAAGAGATGGAAAGTTACTAGGTGCTACTAATTCTCCCATCAAGTCTGTAGTAGCAGTGGGTATAGGCGGATCTCATCTTGGCTTATCAATGGCTTGTAAAGCACTTTCAGAATTAAGCCATCCAGAATTAACAATAAAATTTTGTTCAAGTATCGACCCTATAGAACTGACTCAATCTCTCAGCGGATTAGATCCTGAGACAACTATTTTTGTAGTGACTTCAAAATCTTTCAGTACAAAAGAAACGCTTTCACTAATGGAAAATGCAAAGGATTGGCTTAATAACTCAATCGGAATGACAGAGCTTTCTAAACATATAGTTGGAGTAACAAACAACAAAGCTAAAGCTCTTGATTTAGGTCTTGAAGAGTCAATGGTTTTTGAGATCCCTGATTGGGTTGGAGGAAGATTTTCACTCTCTTCCGCAGCAGGATTAGTTCTTATGATTTCAATAGGGCCAGAGAAATTCTTTCAGCTTCTATCAGGAATGAACAAAATAGATGAAAAGACTCTCAGTGAGCCTTTCGAATCAAACGGAGTCTTAATACTTTCTTTAATTGACATCTGGAATCGATCTTTTCTCAATCACCCAACTATGGCGATAGTCCCTTACAGCAGCCAAATGTCAGATTTTCCGTTTTATTTACAACAACTAATGATGGAAAGTTTAGGTAAAAGTAACCTTGCAGATGGACAAGAAACAAAGGGGCCAATTGGTTCGGTTGTTTGGGGCGCTACAGGCACTGAAAGTCAACATGCATTTTTTCAGTTTTTACATCAAGGCACTGATGTCGTTCCCTGCGAAATGATCAGCTTCTCTAAAGTGAATGACAATACCTTTCAAGAACAAAAAAATACCCTCTTCGCAAATTTAATCGCTCAAACAGAAGCTCTGGCTTTCGGCTCTGTTAATAAAGAAAAAGGCTCGAAAGGTAGGACAGATTTGAAAGGAAATAGACCTTCAACTGTCATTCTGGCCCCAGAACTTAGCCCTTACATTTTGGGTCAATTGATTGCACTATACGAACATCGAACTGTGGCTTCTGGAATGATTTGGGGTGTAAACCCTTTCGATCAGTGGGGGGTGGAATTCGGAAAGAATCTTGCTGTTGAAATTGAACTCGAACTAAACAAGAAATCATCATCAAAAATTAACAGTTTTTTGAGTAAAAACCTTCTAAAGAAATTTGAAGAGTTTAAAGATTTTTAGAATCTACTATTTGAAATTTCTTTTATTACTTCTGCGGCAATTTCAACCGTTTCATCTATGAGTTTTTCTGTATGAGCCAAACTAGGAAAAATAACCTCGTAGGGACCTGGGGCTAGTGCAACTCCTCTTTTAAGCATCCCGTGGAAAAAATTGGGATAAAACCCATTTTCCGCTATCGGTTTTACTTCTTCAAAATTTTTCGGCATTTCATCACTAAAGAAAATACCAATTAGTGAACCTACTTTTGGTGTAGTGATTGCAAATCCTTCTGACGAAATAACTTCTTTTAAACCGTTTACTAAACGATCTGCAATTACCTCCAAATATTCATATTCAGACTGACCCAACAATTTAAGTGTTGCATGACCTGCAGCCATAGCCAAAGGATTACCTGACAAAGTTCCTGCTTGATAAACACCACCAACTGGAGCTAAAAAACTCATTAATTCTTGACTCGCAGCAAAAGCTCCGACGGGTAAACCGCCGCCAATGATTTTACCAAAACACCAAATATCAGGAGTGACTCCGTACCAGTTTGAAGCGCCGCCTGAGGACAAACGAAAACCTGTTATAACCTCATCAAAAATAAGCAAAGCCCCAGCTGAGTCACATGCACTTCTGATTTCACTCAAAAAATTTTCCTTGGGTTCAACAAGACCCATATTTGCGGGAACAGGCTCCACTATGACCGCAGCAATTGTTTGGTCTATGTCTGGCACTTCGTTAAATGGAACAACTACTGTGTCAGCGACTGCGTTATCTGGAACCCCATCACTTCCAGAAATACCTTGAGTAGCGACACCACTTCCAGCTTCTGCAAGAAGAACATCAGAATGGCCGTGGTAGCAACCTGAAAATTTAATGATTTTCGAACGTTTAGTAGCACCTCGCGCCAACCTTAATGCTGTCATCGTCGCTTCTGTCCCACTATTTACAAAACGAATCGATTCAATTCCTCTTACTCTCTCAATAATTGACTCAGCTAAAATCACTTCCTTTTCAGTTGGAGCCCCATAACTCGTACCATGTGAAGCCGCTTGATTAATTGCTTCAATTACGGCAGGGTGTGAGTGCCCCAAAATCATCGGGCCATAGGATTGAACATAATCGATATATCTATTTCCTTCCTCATCCCATACATAGGGACCTTCGGCATTTCTCACGAAATACGGGCTTCCTCCCACTGATTTGAAAGAGCGAACAGGAGAGTTAACTCCTCCAGGGATAACTTTTTTTGCTCGTTCAAACAAAATCTTGTTCTGATCCGCCATTAGTAATTAGCCTTGCAAAATTTCTGCAGCTTGTTTTGCTGCATAAGTAAGAATTATGTCAGCTCCTGCCCTCTTAATTGAAAGCAAATGTTCCATCATCACGGATTCACCATCTACCCAACCGTTAGCCTCAGCTGCCTTTACCATGGAATATTCACCGCTCACATGGTATGCAGCAATTGGGACTTCAATCTCTGCTCTAGCTCGTGCAATAACATCTAGGTAAGACAGTGCGGGCTTCACCATCACAATGTCTGCGCCTTCAGTTATATCAGCTTTAATTTCCATCAAAGATTCTCGAAGATTTGAACTATCTTGTTGATAACCTCGACGATCTCCTCCGTCTTTTATGGTCACATCAACGGCATCTCTGAATGGGCCATAAAGAGATGAGGCGTATTTTGCAGAATATGCAAGAATTATTGTGTCAATATGACCACCTGAATTCAGCGCTCCGCGAATCGAAGCGACCTGACCATCCATCATCCCTGAAGGAGCGCAAACGTCGGCACCAGCTTCAGCTTGGGCTAAAGCTATTTGATTGTAGATCTCAAGTGTCGCGTCGTTGTCAACGGTTCCCGCTGAGGACAAAACTCCACAATGTCCATGACTTGTGTACTCATCAACACACAAATCAGCAATGAGTGTCATTTCTTCTCCAAAACTTTCTTTTAAGTCTTTAAGAGCTACTTGCACTATTCCATCTGGATTCCAGGCTTCTGATCCAAACTCGTCTTTGGATTTCGGGATACCAAAAATAATCACACCAGGTACCCCGAGTTTCCTTAATGAATCAACTTCAAGTCTCAAGCTTTTTATCGTGTGTTGATAAACACCCGGTAGTGAAGGTATCTGCTGTGGTTCTTCAATATCTTCCCTAACAAAAAGTGGTGCTACAAAATCATTAACAGAAATTTGTGTTTCTGCTACTAATCTTCTGATCGCTTCTGTACGCCGAAGTCTTCGAGATCGCCACTCTGGAAACTGCGCATAAATACTCATACTGAAAGCCTACGAAGGTATCGTCACGACCCCGCCCATTGTTTAACAGCTTCAACTAGATCTTTTACAGATTGTTCTCTTGCTTCAAAAACTCTCCATCCTAAATTTCGAGCAGTTTCAGCGGTAATGGGGCCAATACAAATAGCGTCAGGCGGTTTAGGAACGCCAATTATTTCGTAATAACGATTGATCGCTGAAGAAGCCGTAAATACTATTGCATCGGCATCTGCAGCTACTGATAATAACGTTTTTTCAATTTTGGTATCAATATTTCTATAAGCGACAACCTTCTCGACCTGCCAACCCAATTTTGTTAACCCCTCATAAATTGTCGGTCTTGCTTTCTCAGCTTGAACTAAAAGAATTCTGTTCTCTTCTTTTGAAGTAGATGGAAATGCCTCAAGAAATCCTTCGGAAAAAGTTCTTTCAGGAATAAGATCAACTGAAATTTCAAAGTTTTCAAAAACTTCCGCTGTTGCTTTACCGATAACACCTATTTTAGTCTTTTTAAGGTCATCAACTTTTTGCATGGTTTTTATAAGACGATGCGCCCCATTAGAGGATGTAACAATGACCCAGTTGTATTTTTTCAAGTTTCTTACTTTGTCTAAAAGCTCTCTACCACCGTCAATAGGGTCAGCAATCGTAATTAACGGTAGTGAAATAACTTTCACTCCTAAATTTGTCAGCTCAGAAAAAAGTGGCTCAGATTGCTCGGAAGATCTTGTTATAACAACTGATTTGCCTGAAAATAAATTTTCTGAATTCACATATTCTCATTTAATAAAAGGCGACCGCCTTCTTCATTCAAAAGTTTATTGGCGATACTCTTACCTAGCTTAAACGGATCTATTCCCGCACCTTCTGATTTCAATAGTATTTCCCCATCTTTAGATGCAATGGATGCTTTTAATAGAATTTCCTGATTTTTGATTTCTCCATGGGCAGCTACTGGCAAACTGCAACCAGATCCTATTTCAGCCAAAAATGCTCTTTCTGCATCAATTACGTTTCTAACTTCTTGATCTTCAATTCTCTTCAATATTTGAATTGTCTGAAGATCTCCTTCACGGCATTCTAAAGCTAAAGCCCCTTGCCCTACTTGTGGCAAAAGTATTGAAGTTTCTAATGTGTCTAAGTTTTCTGGGAATATATCTAGTCGATCCAAAGCAGCTTTGGCCACCACAACGGCATCTACATTATTTACGTGCGACAATCTTGTCTCTATGTTGCCACGTAGTTCTTGGAATTTTAGATCTGGTCTCAAATGAGATAGATGTGACCTTCTTCGGATCGAACCAGTAGCAATTAGAGCTCCTTCAGGAAGTTCATTCCAATGGCAACCCACGAGAGCATCCCTTGGATCAACTCGCTCAGGTATCGATGCAAGTATCAATCCAGGATTTGTTTTAGCTGGTAAATCTTTCGCAGAATGAACCGCCATTTCGGCATCACCAGAAAGGACAGCAGCTTGAACATCAGTTACAAAAATCCCCTGACCACCGAGTTTTTCTATGGAAGATTTTTGATCCCGGTCTCCTGCGGTACTAACAATTACTGTTTCGAACTCTGCTTCAGGTTCAATCTCTGAAAGTAATTCAATCACACGTTGTGTCTGTCTTAAAGCTAATCTGCTTCCTCGAGTTGCAATACGCAAAGACAATTCTACTTGTTCTTTTATAAGTCAAAAAGATCTTGGAGTGCTTCTGCTAGACGTTCACCTTTTGGTGTTCCAGCCGCATCCTTGAGCCGTATCGTCGGTTCGTGAATTAACTTGTTGGCAATAGAAGACGACAGAATCTCCACAGCTTTCAGTTGTTCAGTTGTCAATTCGGGAAAACGCCTACGAAGTTTCTGAAGTTCCTCGTCTCGTATTTCTTCTGCTCTGGCATGTAGCTCTGTAACAATTGGGGCAACAGATCTTGCTGAAAAGAAATTCGTAAATCGTTCTACTTCTTCCTGAACAATATCAATTACAGAAGACACTTCTTTCTCTCTTGCCCGCATACCCTTTTCGGCAAATTCTCTCAAATCATCCATATCCAGAAGTGTCACACCATCGAGTTCACCTGCAGCAGGATCTACATCACGGGGGACAGCTATATCTACTATTAACAGTTCTCTACCTTTTCTGCGGCGTGCTGCTTCATCGAGATCTCCGTATTCAAGAATTGCTGCAGTTGCGCCAGTAGAAGTTAGTAGTAAATCAACTTCTTCCAAATTTTGTGGCAATTCATCAAGCCTTACTGCCCTACCATTAAGCCTTTCAGCAGTTTCTACTGCACGATCCCATGTTCGATTAGCGACTCGCAATTCTGCTATCCCACCATCATGTAAAGATCTTGCCATTCCTTCACCCATTTCTCCTGCACCCACAACTAAAACACGTTTACCGTTTAAACCATCTAAGTGTGTGTTCGCCATTGCAACTGCTGCTTGAGAAATAGAAGTTATATTCCGCGAGATTGAAGTCTCACTTCGTACTCTTTTGCCTACTTCCACAGAGTGCTTGAAAAGTGAATTCAATACCGTGCCAACCGAACGTTCTTCAATTGCCATTTCCCATGCTGACCGGACCTGACCCAAAATCTCATGTTCTCCGATTACGGCAGAATCAATACCCGAGGAAACTTTGAACAAATGCTCAATCGCCTCCGATCCAAAAAGACCTATCAAATGGTCAGAAAAGTCTTCCGGAGCTACATGTGAAATTTCGGAAAGAAAATTGCGTATGTCCTGATAAGCCCCATGAAATTTTTCTGCGTATGCATAAACTTCAATACGATTACAGGTTGAAAGAATAACTGATTCGCTTATGTTGTCTCGTGAGGAAAGGTCTGCCAAAGCTTTAGGCAATTTTGCCTCTGGCACTGTCATTTTCTCAAAAAGATCAAGAGGGAAAGTGCGGTGGTTAAGACCAACGACAATTACCGACACTAATTCATCTCCTAAGCTGGGTTTCTACAAATTACCTAAACGGAACTTGCTAAATGATTTTTCCTTAAATCGGAGTATATTGCCAACCTTTTGTAATGAATATTTTTTGGTAATTAGTCACCTTTTAATATCAATCAATTTTTCTAAGTTGATCGTAGTAACCCAAAATCTGTAATTCAGTTGCTAAATCAACTCTCCTCAATTCAACTTCCGCGGAAACATCAACAACTGCTGGAGCAAAATTAAGTATCGATTTAATTCCAGCTTTCACTAAACAATCAATTACCTCCTGAGCTGCCGTTGCTGGTGTTGCTACTATCCCCAGCACCGCAGCCGTTTCAGAAACAAGTTCATCTAGTCCATCCAGATTTTTTACTTTTAAACCATTTATATTTTTACCTACAACATCCGGATCTGTATCTACAAGTCCCACAATTGGAAAACCGCTAACCTTAAAACCTTCATATTGGCTTAATGCTCGTCCTAAGTTTCCAATACCTACTAAAATCGCAGGCCGTGCTTGGCTTCCTCCCAAAACAACGCCAATCTCATTTATTAAACGCTCAATGTCATATCCCACTCCGCGAGTTCCGTATGAACCCAAATAAGAAAGATCTTTTCTAACTTTTGCTTCATTACTTCCAGAAATTTCTGCTAGTTCTCTTGAAGAAATTGTCTTGATACCTGAATCACTTAATTCAACTAGTGCACGCTGATAAACGGTAAGTCTAGATAGTGCCGCTTCAGGTAAATTTAAATTCGACACATTCTAATTAGATAACAACTGAGTTTATAAAGCAAATAATGCAGTTAAATGAATCAGTTAGAGCGAGTCATAATTTTCATCTAGTCAACAAGAAAAACGAACTGTATCAATGCTGCTCCCAAAATAACAAGCAGCAGCAAACCCATCACAATCGTCGTTCCAAAGCGCATTAACTTTCACCTTCGCTTTTTTCATCAAGTTTTTTTAGAGCTACTGGTACGGATTGGGAAGGTGAATTCTCCGTGAAAGAAATTACTACCTGATCACCTGTCCTAAGTTTCATTTCTTCTGCTGCTGAGCCCCTACCTATAACAAGTGCAACTAGCCCATAAGAATCGACAGTTAACCCAAGTTCGCCCGCAGATAGATCTTCAAAAGTTTCTACTCTTTTAGCCATTCTTGTCTGCCCTGCAATTTTTATTTCAAAATGGTTGGTATCAGCTTCTCCTACCTCAAGCTCGTTTGGGTCTAGATTTATTTGTGCATTACCGTACTGATCTATCCACAAAACTTCAGTATGAATCCCATCAGGCTCATTAGAAACAATTGGAATAAGACCGGGCATCAATGTTGAAACGTCTATCTCTTCACCTAGTTCTAACAGGTCTACTCCAGCAGCAATATGTGCCGCAGCTGGACCAAAGATGTCACGACCTGCAAAAGTAGGACCTGGAGCAGGTAATTGATATTTAGTTTCTGTAAGCGAAACTGCTCTGTCCGCGCCTCCAACTAAGGCAACTGTAGGTGCAAGCAGTCCGTTGTCAGGACCTACAAGAACTGACTCACCTCCACCGACCTCAACCGCAATCGCTCTGCGTTGTGTCCCTACACCCGGATCAACAACAGCCAAAACAACACCAGGTGACAAGTATTGGGAACTACGTGCCAAAGCAAGCCCCCCAGAACGTATGTCATAATGCGGGATCCCGTGAGTTATATCTATTACCTTGACAAAAGGAGCTATGGAATGAATTACTGAATGAACTACTCCTACAAACTCATCAGAAATTCCAAAGTCTGACAAAAATGAGATGGTCTCGTATTTTTTATTTTTAGTCATCAATCACCAAGTTGCAAAGAACGTTCAGTAGCTGCAGAAACTGCCGCACGGATAATCTCTCGAAAACTGCCATTTTCGAAAACTTCAATAGCAGCGGCAGTGGTACCTCCTTTAGAAGTAACTTTTTGCCTTAAAATCTCAGCCGGATCTTCAGACTCAAATAAAAGTGCAGCTGCTCCATAAAGAGTTTGTTTTACAAGGGACTCTGATTCCTCTTTCGATAAGCCAACCTCACATCCTGCATCAATTAGTGCCTCAGCTAGAAAAAACAAATAAGCAGGTCCGGAACCTGACAGACCTGTAACTGCATCTAATTGACTTTCTTCTACAACCGCAGCAGAACCAACAGCGGAAAGTATTTCAACTGCCCATATAAGATCCTCATCATTAGCAGTCGAACCTGAGGCTACACCTGCTGCACCCTGCCCTATTAGAGCAGGTGTGTTAGGCATCGAACGGATAACTTTTACGTTTTCACCCAAAATTTTCTCCATAGAAGAAATTTTTATTCCTGCTGCTATAGATAAAACTCTGGGTGGTCTTAGATCGGCTAGAACTTCTAAAACTTCCTTAACTTTGTCAGGTTTTACTGCAATCAAAGAATCTAAATTCGATAGTGGTGCTTCCGAAATCGAAATGCCTGGAAGTGTTTCAGCCAAATATTTTCTTCGTTCAACTACTGGTTCGACAAGATGCATCTCATCTTCCGATGCCCATTCTTTCGTAAGTAACCCACGTGCCAAAGCTTCACCCATGTTGCCACCGCCGATTATTTGTAAACGAAAAGTCATCCGTTTAACCTATCAGTTTGCCTGTCTTATGAAGAAATAATAAGTGTTCGTGTGATGCTAGCTAAACCTGAAATAAGTATCATTCCCAAACCTCCCAAAATTAGAACCCATGAAGTAGAAAGTCCCCACAAAGCAAGTGAAATAGCCACTGGTCCCAATGTTTGTCCTAAACGACCGGCTCCAGTCCATATAGCTAACAGTGCCCCACGAAATTGATCGGGAGCGTTCTCTGCTATTAAATCCTGAAGAGTTGGGATCATTAAACCTTCTGAAAAACCATACGCAATTGTCCCAATTACTAATACGGGTAATGAGCCGAAGCCCATTAAAAGAAATGAAATACCCCATATCAGTAGAGACGCATAGATGATTATTCCGCCTTGCACTCTCTTTCTCACTCTCGCAACTGTTAAAGCTGCCAAAGCAGCCAAAATAGCTGGTGTGGAGGCAATTAAACCTCTTTCAGTGGGTGATAACCCGTACTCCCGATCAAGGTGAACAGGTAACAAAGATAGCAACAATCCGAAAATTGACATGAATACAATTGTTCCTATTACAAGGTTCGTAGCAATTGCAGGTTTACGAACCTCTGCAAAAGCACCTGATATCTGTTCTCGTACAGACACTTTTAGACCTGGCTGATGATCTTCAAGTTTTCTCGAAATAAAGAAAGCAACAATCAAAGGCAAGAAGAAAGTTAGAAAATTCCAACGCCAACCTATTAGATCTGTTATTCCCCCTCCTGCTACAGGATAAATAGCAACCGAAATTGTAATTGCAGCAGCATTTTGTCCTATAAGTCGTGCCCTTTCTAAGCTTCCCCAATTATCACTTATTATGACTACGACTAAATTGATTAATCCAGCACTACCTAATCCTTGGAAAATTCTTAGAATTAAAAACCAAGACAACGATGGGCTTAAACCCACTAAAAGACCAAAAACACCATAAATGATAAGACATGGGATTAGAACTTTCTTACGCCCGAATCGATCTGCAAGAAAACCTATAAATGGCGCTACAACTACCCCTGGAATTGAACCAGCAGCAATCAATAGACCTGCAAGGTTCTCTGATTCGCCAAAAGTTCTCAGAATTTCAGGAGTAGAACTCACAAAAATTGAATTGTGTAAAAGGCCCACTGCAGTAACAGAAAACACTAGGACTTTCGATGGAAGCGATATTGCTCCTAGGTTGGAATTCACTTGTCTTCTTTATTTAGTGCATCAAATTTGGAAGCAAAACCGATTTTCAGAAGAGATTTGAAATTTTGTTCTACTGTTACCCATAGAGTGCCAAGAATACGATCAAGTTCGGTTTCATCTACGGTACTGGCTGGTATAGCTCCTGTTATAAAAATTGCATCTTCTTCTCCTATACAAAATGCTGCACCAACAAGTTTTCTATTTCTGTATAGAAGGTTTTCAAGAAAAAGTTCCTTGTTCTCTTCGGGCGCAGGCATGACGTAGGTTTCATAATGCAACATTCTTTGTCTCAACATAAAACGTAGAGTAAATATGTCTTTTTCTTCTCCTAGGACTCTAATAAACCAGCGAAATTCACCTGCTGGCTCATCGGAGTCTCTTTCAAAACCTGCTAATAAAGGATTTTCTCTTAAAGAGGAACTAAGCCATCCCTCGATTTTACTTTCAAGAGACTTAAGTTCAGTTTCTGTTAATAGCCGAGAGACTTCACCTTCTGGCACTGCACTATGCGCAATCGACCAAAGATCGGGATTGTAAATCCAAACATATTCTCCTAAGTCGTGCAGCTGTAACAGACCAAGTGAAAGATCTGGATTTCTTTATTGCTTCGACAGACATGCTTTCTGCTTTATTAGAATCATCAATAATTTTTGAGACATAAGATGCGTAAGACAAAGGATCACGATCATCAATTAGATATCCGGATAAATCATGTTCGATGATTGTCTGCAACCCACCAACTGAAGAAGCCACAACTGGAACACCAGTAGCTGATGCTTCTAACGCCACAAGACCAAATGATTCAGACTTGCTCGGCATTATCACTACATCAGCAGCCTGATACCAATTAACTAATTTTTCATGCTTCTGAGGTTCAATGAACGTAACCCTCTGGGTTAAACCTAATTCGTCTACCATCTGTCGAATGCGTTTTTCCTCTCTTGGGCCTTCTGGGCCACTGGAACCACCAACTAAAACTAGGTGGGCATCTTCATGACTTAATTCAGACAAAGTTAAAACTGCTAAATCTGCTCCCTTTAAAGGTTGGATACGACCAACAAAAAGAAGTATCGGGTCTGCACTTAAATTAAGTTGAGCACGTGCCTCTTTTTTTGATGAAGGTTTGAAAATCGAATGGTCTACACCCGGTGGAACAATTTCTATGCGCGAAGGATCTGCATCATATTTAGTAATGAGTTGTTCCATCTCGAAAGAACTGTTTGACAAAATCACATCTGAGCAACCAATAACTTCACTCTCGATTTTTGAGCGATATTCATATTCAAAGTTTTCATCAACTGATATTCCTTTAACTCTCGCAAGAGTATGAAAAGTAGTTAAGAGAGGCAAACGAAGGCTGTGTTTCAACCCATGAGCTGCTGCACCCGAAAGCCAATAATTTGCAAACAAGGCATCATGGTGATCTTCATTAACTAAAAAATCTTCTACACCATTCTTAAATTCGTCAACTACTGAAAATAAATCTTCTTTTCTGAGAGAAGAACTTCCAGCTTCGATTTGGACAACTTTTATTCCTTTTCCAATTGTTGTTACCGTCGGTGTTCTACTGTCAATTCTCCTTGTAAAAATAGTTGAACTTATACCAGCTTCTTCAAGTGCGATGGAAGCTTCACGCACATATACGTTCATGCCTCCCCCATCACCAATACCTGGTTGCGCTAAAGGGGATGTGTGCATCGACAAGACAGCTAATTTTTGCACAATTATCCTCCTGATACAGGTGGTAATAATGCAATCTCGTCTTCGTCATTAACACGTGTATCTATTTCAGTTGGATTGCCGTTTAACCAGATACGACAATTTTTTGCCATGTCTTTGAACTCAGCTCCGAATTGTGTCGAAGCTTCTTCTACCACATCAGAAACGGTCTCTCCTGGCAAGATAACTGAACCCGTTCCAGCAATTTGCTTTACTGATGCAAAAAGACGAAGAGTTGGCATAAAACCAGTCTACGGAAATTATTCACCGAGTCCGAATAGAACTTTAAATAGATACCGTCAACTTGTGCCTAAGTTGTTAATTGTCCGTCATGGCCAGTCAGAATGGAATGCCCTCGGCCGTTGGCAAGGACAGGCTGACCCTCCTTTAACTGATTTGGGTGCAAATCAAGCAAAAATGGCTACAAAGAAACTAGGTTTGTTTGATTTGATTGTGTCTTCACCTCTCGAAAGGGCAAAAAATACTGCATCCATAATTTCAGAAACAATGGGAGTTGGTCCTGTGCGAACCGAGAAGGGCCTAATGGAGAGAGATGCGGGCCCTTGGCAAGGTCTAACACGTTTAGAGATAGAAAACGGTTGGCCAGGGTTTTTAGAATCTGGAGAGCGTCCTGAAGGTTACGAACCCAACCCAGATCTTCTTTCAAGAGTTTTTGAGTCTTTGAGTAAAATTTCTGAAAGTTCAAAATCTTCGGATTCAATTCTTGTTGTTTCACATGCTGGAATTGTCCATGCATTGGAAAATTTCTACAATCAACCTTCTCAAAGAGTTCCTAACCTTGGTGGTCGTTGGTTCCAGTTTGATGTAGGTAATGAATTAATAATCGGCAAAAGAGTGGCTTTAATTGAGGATGCAGCCATACCGGATCTTTTGTAAATAGTCGTTTAAATTTAGAAACTACTTTTCACTGATTTCAGCTTCTATAGCTTCGTAGGCATCTAGATCTTCTTGATCAATTTTTTCCATCGCTGCCTCTATAAGGGCTAAATCTTTTTCTAGATTCTCTAATTCAAAATCTTCTTCTGTTGATTCAGAAATTTCATTACTTATATGGTTCTCCATGGAAACAGACTACTCGGATCTTCTAGGTCAAAGGACCAAGAACTTTATCCAAATACGGATTTGTAAAAACACCTTGAGGGTCGATGGATCTTCGAACCGTTTGAAACGTTTCCCATTGTGGATAAATATTTGACAGAGTTTCATGATCTTGGAAGTGGAGTTTCCCCCAGTGGGGACGACCATCATATTCATTCATTATTTTCTCCACACCTTTAAAGTATTTTTCAAAAGGTGTGTTTCTAAACACGTGAACAGCTATAAATGCAGAATCTCTGTTGTTTGCAGTTGACATCGGTATTTCATCTTTTCCAAGTACCCGATACTCGACTGGGAAACTTATGTAATGATCTAAGTCTCCTATTAGTTCAACGACTTTTCGAAAGGCTTCAATTCCTGAATCAATCGGTACTGCATATTCCATCTCATAAAACTTGACCCGACGTGGACTGGCAAAAACCTCATAACTGTTTTTTATGTACTCTGCCCTGCCGTTTTCCCCAGCGACCATTGAATTAAATTTAGGAATTAGGGGGGGGACTGCTTTTCCTGCGTAATTCATTGCACCAAAAAGAAAATTTTGTTTTATCTCTTCATTTTTAAATCGGTTCCATCTTCTTTTAAGAGCGTGCCTTCTATTTCTCGGTTTTGATGGTAATTCCATAGTTCTGGTATTTCTTTTCAAAAGTGCTTTATCGGTATTAGGCATCCAGAAAAATTCAATGTGATCAGTTGTTCGAGCCCATTTTTCAAAATTGTTAGTGACTTCACCTATTGGAATGATTTCTTCAATTGCATGCAGATTGAAAGCCTCTACACATTGAATAGTTACCTCGGTAATTATTCCCAGAGCTCCCAAACCCACTCTGGCTGCATTGAAAATTTCAGGATTTTGTTGTTCATCACACCGAATAACTTTTCCTTCTCCGTCAACGATTCTCATACCACACACAGCGTCTGCAATAGTTTTAAATCCCAAACCGGTTCCATGAGTAGAAGTGGAAATCGCTCCTGAAAGTGATTGGTAAACAATGTCGCCCAAATTTGGCATCGCCATGCCGGATCTTTGCAAAATCGGATTGAGGTCAAAAAGTTTTACCCCTGAGCCGACACGAACTCGAAAATTCTCAAAATCTACATCCCGTACGTCTGAAATTTCATCCAAAGAAACTAAAACCTCATCAGTGACTGCTATTCCTGTAAATGAATGACCTGAACCCACTACTTTGACTTTTAAGCCTCGATTTTTGGCCTCTTTTACTATGGTTACAACTTCTTCTTCATTTTTTGGTTTTTTAATACTTAAGGGATTGCTCGTCTGGTTACCGGCCCAATTACTCCAACTATTAAGTGATTGTGTTTTGAACACTTTTCACCATCCTCGCAAATCGATATTTAAAATACCTATTACTTCGGAATCTAAGCCTTCTTCAATTTCATCTACAAGGTAAATTAATTCGTGTTTTGCAATTGTTGGATCGATATGAGATGGCCTAAGCCCTACTCTCTGTCCAACAGACCAGGATCCATTAGTCACCGTTGTGTGTTCATCAGAACAGAACATAACATCACCCTGATCAAATAATTTCGGATTTCCGCTATCAACAGACAGAGATTTCAAACCGCCGTCCAGAACTGCATAACCCGATTTGCTTCTAGATATGACTGTAGTTAGTAAGAGTAATCCTTCTTTAAAGGGAAGGTCGAGTTTGGAATAGTCGCCGTCCATTAAGACATAGCTTCCTGCTTGTAGTTCTGTTACTGCTTGATTGCAGTCCCATGTTCCAGTACCTCCCCCAGAAATGATGTCTCCACCTACTGTTTCGTGGGCTGAGATTAGTATCTCCATAGATTCTTCGGTTTTTGTGGTCCGTCTTAGTGTGTCGGGGTCATGCATAAGGTGACCTTCATAGCCCATAACCCCTCTTATTTCCAATCCTGATTTTCTTGCTTGATCTGCTAGAAAACCAGCGTCTTCTGGACTGCATCCACATCTCGGAAGCCCAACATTAATATCTATTAGTACTTCTTGAATTCCAGCTGCGGCGGCAACTGCAATCGTTTCTTTTGAATCAACTGCTACTGTTATTCGACAGTTTTCCTTCAAAAGCAAATTCTTTAATCTTGTAGTGTCAAGTGTTTCGTTTGCCAAGAGAAGATCAGTTCCCATGCCTGCATCTACCATTCCTTCTAACTCACGAATAGTTGCACAACAGAAAGTCTCGTGTCCCGCTTGAACTAATTTTTTTGCTAGTTCTGTTGACTTGAAAGCTTTGATGTGTGGCCTGAGAGATTTTCCAGGTCTTCTTGACGCCATGGTAGAAATATTTGCTTCAAGAATTTTAGAATCTGCTATTAAAGCAGGAGTTTTTATGTCTCCAGTTCTCATTTCTTTAAATTGATTCGAAAATTGTATTAATTGAAACTGGCACGATCATTGTGTAGGTGTCACTTATAGCTGTTTCTCTGTATTTTTTTTGAGCTTCTAAACGCGCAGGATCCATGACTACCTTCTTGAAAGCTTCACGGCTTGGAAAAGTATTAAAACGAACCTGACTCCACTTTCTTCCATCACCTATAATCGTGCCTTCTACTTGAAACCATCCATCGACACGAACGCCATTTGGTATTGCACTCTCTCCAGCTATTGAAGAGTAGCTTTCCATGTTTTCGATATATTCATTTAAATTAAGAACATGGACAACTGTTATGGGACCGTCATTTTCACTAGGTGGACTTTCTACTTCTTCCCAATTTGCCTTTGAATAAGTTGGCGTTTCTAAAGGTATGCAACCCATAACAATCGTTTCTTGCATGCCAGCTTCTTTGTGTACATGTTTTTCCTGGAAATCTTTTCGAGAAGACATTTCTAAAAATGACCGTCTGGTTGGATATTTCACTACGGCTATTCGGTCCCATTTTGGATTATCTCCAATTAGTTGTGTTTCCACATTCCCAAAGAAAACTATTTCCGCTCCTATATCTGACAATACATCTGTTGGGGCATAAAGATCATCAGCTTCCTGGCCGCTGATGGTCGATTTTCGACCATCAGCATAATTCGCAACATCGCGATATTTCATTAGATTGACCATCCAAATAGGACCATCTTTTTCAGCAGGAACAGAAAACATCTCAGCTGCGTATTCAGTATCTATATTGCCATACCCCGAGTTTGAAGTATCCATCTGACTCATACTGGAACCGTAGTTGAAAAAATAGTTTCTTTATTGATCGGGCTTGTTTCTCATTACAGGGCAGAATGTCTAAATGCCTGTTAAGAGATCGCAAGTCAGTGTGGTTTGTTTTCTTGCTTTTATGAATGGTCTCGCGGCGTTTGGAATTGATTCATCACTACCAGCTTTTGATGAGATAAGACCGGATATAGGGCTCTCAGACGGATCCAATCAGATTTCACTGATAGTTACTGTGTACATTATTGGTGTTTCTCTTGGTCAGATTATTTTGGGACCTTTTACTGATCGTTTTGGGCGTATTCCTTCTTTAAAATTTGGTCTAACGCTTTACATGTTTGGAGCTCTTGG
>DBFL01000066.1:2640-2810 GCA_002294285.1 Candidatus Neomicrothrix sp. UBA881 | reverse complement strand
GTTTGAACCGGCGTATACAAGCAGCAGTCGCTACTGGGATTGAGCAGGTTTAGTAGTTAGTTTTCATTACGGCACGGCAGGTGGAGCAACGATGGCAGGGTTGAGTGTCCTGCAGTTCTTTATTGTGTTAATTGGCCGTTCAGTGATTCGCAGTATTCGAAAAACTAGTT
>DBFL01000066.1:0-2242 GCA_002294285.1 Candidatus Neomicrothrix sp. UBA881 | reverse complement strand
AGTGAGCGCGTGCAGAGGTTGTAGTTAATTAGACTGGAGTTATGTCAAATAAAGGTCCGTCGGTTTTTTCTCTAAAGGCCATGAATTTTATTCATCGTTCTTTGATACGGATGAGTTTTGGTCGAATAGGTTGGATGGCTGCGAAAATGCCAGTTCTTGAACTTACTACTGTGGGTCGTAAATCTGGTCGTCCTCGTTCTGTGATGCTGACTTCACCTCATCAGGAGGGTGACTCTTTTTTGATTGTCGCTTCGAAAGGTGGATCTGACACTCCCCCGGACTGGTTTCTAAACCTTGAAAAGGATCCTAATGTTGCAGTCAGATTTCAGGGCGCTCCCAGCTCGGCGATGCTTGCAGAAATCGTAAGCGGACATGTTCGTGATCAACTTTGGTCAACAATAGTTGAAGATTTTTCAAATTATGGCGACTACCAGACCAAAACTTCCAGGGTCATTCCGCTCGTTTTCCTTCGGCCTGTTACATGAATCAGTCAAGTTGGTCTGTTAAAGCAAAAAATCTGCCTGAACATTCACGTAATCCCATTCATACTGATGAGGGTGGAAGAGCAGCTGGTTTCGATGGTGCGCTAGTCGCCGGTGTTACCGTTTATGCGTATTTGACGAATCCAATAGTGAAACTTTGGGGGGTTGATTGGCTTCGTCGGGGATCGTCCATCATTGAATTCAAATCTCCTGTGCTCGCCAATCAACTTGTCGAGTGCATCACTGTTTTAGAGGAGGAGTCATTAGAAGTGAATGCCATGGTTGAGAATGAAACACGGGCTCAGTGCACCGCATTTATGAATATGTCAAATCCGGAAAATCCGATTCTCTCCTCAGATGAGTTACTCGAAGTAATAGATATTCATCTTGTGGATGAGTGGGAGGACTATGGACGACGAGCAGGAGACGACAATGAAATCTATTCCGAACTTGGTCTAGTGCATCCAGCTATTTGGCCTGCTGTAGCGAATCATGTTGTTGAAAGGAATCTCGTTGATGGCGCTTGGATACATACTAGAAGCAAAATTTTTCATCATGATTCTGTTCAAATCGGATCTATTGCAACTGTTGAATCATATGTAGTGAGGCGTTTTGAAACCAGAGCGGGTGATCGGGTCGTCGTTAATGTTTCAATCGCAGTTGATGGCGAAAAGGTCGTAGATGTGGAACATGAGGCAATAATTTCTTTAACGAGCAACAATTAGCTGGTTAAGCAAGTTCTCCAATTGAGACACTTCTCTTTTCGGTGAACACTTCATTCACCAGTGGTTCAAATTCTTCTAAAGAAAGTTCGGTGTATTTGGGATCGAAGCAATTTTGGTCATATTCGTGGCAAAAATACTCACAGTCATCAAACCATTTATGTTCACGAAATTTTTCTCTAGCGTTACGGTCACCTCCCAGATGGTGAAAGTAGTAATAGCCTTGGAACAGGCCGTGATGGCGAACAATCCAGAAAATTCTTTCGCTTACATAGGGCTTAATTATTTCCGCTGCAGCAGCACTATGGTTTTCTGGGGCGATTGGATCAGCTACGTCGTGGAATAAAGCTGCTACTACCATTTCAGTTTCTTCACCATTGCGTAAAGCTCTAGTTGCGCTTTGAAGACTGTGACGGTATCGGTCTATCTGATAGCCGAGTGTCGGTCCTTTCATAGAAACAAGAAGGCTTAAAAGCTGAGTTTGCAGATTGCTTTGCGCATGGTCGTTATATTTTTTGTTTAGCATCTGGGTTTCATCAGATGTCATGTCTTCCATTTTTGTAAAGTCCACAGTGTCCATACAGATAAGTTAAACGCAAAAAGTTTTTTAGCACAAAAACAATCAGATCGATTTTTTGGCAAACTGCACTAATGCTGAAAAAATTTCTTATCTTAATAGTTTCTATTTCTGTAATAGCTAATTGCAGTTCACATGAAACGGAAGATATTTACCTACAAAATTCTCAGATTAATGCGGCAAGTACCACTACATCTCAACCTGTTGAAACTACAACTACTTATCAGCCTCCCAACCAAGGTGAAGAATTTGAACTAATCCTTGAGCTTTGCGACTTAGCTTCTAATTCTGTTCAATGTGAACAAGAATGTTTTTACAGTCAATCCAACTTTGAGGGATGTGTAGCCGAATCTGTTGAAATAAGAAATGCTGAAGAAGTCGCTTCAACTGCACTGTCTTTGCCAGCTTCTGCAACTACTAAACCACTAAAAGAAGAGGAACACGACGAACACGACGAACAC
>DBFL01000014.1:1868-5136 GCA_002294285.1 Candidatus Neomicrothrix sp. UBA881 | reverse complement strand
GTAACAAGAAAATCTTAAAAATTGGGGATGAAGGAGACGAAGTCCTGGATTTACAAATTCGTTTATCGAATTTGGGTTTCAAAGTTGACAGTATTGAAACAACTTCAAAAAAATTTGGTTCCGATACAGAAAACAAATTAAAAGACTTTCAAAAATTTCGTGGGCTTAAAAGTGATGGAATATTCGACCACATAACAGCTGAAATTCTAATAGAAGCAACATTTGAGCTAGGTAATAGGCAGTTATACCTACAATCACCAATGATTAAGGGTGATGACGTATTTGAATTACAAACTCAACTAGGAAAGTTAGGATTTGATGTTGGACGTATAGATGGCATTTTTGGTCCACAAACAGTCAAAGCTTTAATTGATTTTCAAAAAAATTTCGGCCTCATGGAAGATGGTATTGCTGGGCACGAAACAATCCGAAATCTACAAAATATTAATAATAAGGAAACACCAGATACACAAATTTCTAAAATTAAAGAAATTGAAGCTTTGAGAAACAAAAGTGCTGCTCTCAAATCACGTCGTTTGGTTATAGGTCATTTCGGTAATGGTGCAACTCTTGCCAATGCAACAGCAAGAATGCTCAGAAAAAAAGGTGCGAAAGTAATCGATTTAAATAATCCTGACGAAGATGTACAAGCAAGAACAGCAAATGGTTTTGAGGCCGAAATATATTTAGGTTTTAAAATTGAGAATGATTCTTATTCCACAATTAGCTACTTCAAAACAAAAAATTCTCAGAGTGAAGGTGGGTTTAGATTGGCATCACAATGTTCAAAAGAGATAACTAAAGCAGTCGGTATAGAAACCGGAACAGCTGGAATGCAATTACCAATACTAAGAGCAACAAAAATGCCGGCAATTTTATGTAGTGTTGGTCCCCCTGGAGAAATAATTAAAAATACTGAAGAAATAGCAATTGCTTTGGCTACGGCGATTTCAAATTGGTTTAGAGAACCTTTAAAACTTGCTGAATAAGTATACAAAAAAGCTATAAATTATGCAATAAGATCAAAGATCCTCTTGAGGTCTTCCGGATCAGCAAATTCAATCGCGATCCTTCCTCTTTTACCTCTTGATATCACAGAAACTTTTGTATCAAATTTTTCAGAAAGTACCATTTCGACCTCTAAATGTGCAGCTGCTTTATCTGATTGGTTAAGTATTATTTTCTCAACATTGTTATGTTTACTTTCATCTTGTAGCTCACTGACAATAAACTCGAGCTGCCTTACTGAAAGAGCTTCTGAAACAACTCTTGAAGCTAGTTTTTCCTGAATTTTACGATCTGTAAGTCCGGCCAAACATCTTGCATGTCCTGCTGTTAACTCTCCATCCATAATCATTCTCTGAACTCCAGAAGAAAGTTGTAAAAGCCTCAAAGTATTTGCAACAACCGGGCGACTCCTTCCAACTCTTTCAGCGACTTGCTGCTGAGTCATCCCGAATTCATCCATTAACCGGTGAAATGCCACAGCTTCATCGATTGAGTTCAAGTCTTCCCGATGAAGATTCTCTATGATTGCCTGTTCAAAAGACTCAAGATCTTCAATTTTTCTTACAAGAGCTGGTACTGACGACAAACCTGCTCTTCTTGCGGCTAACCATCTTCTTTCTCCGGCAATTAATTCATATCCAGTACTTTTTTCTCTTACTAAAACTGGTTGAAGAACCCCCACTTCCTTAATAGATGATGTTAATTCAACTAGTTTTTCATCATCAAAGACAGTTCTTGGTTGATAGGGGTTTCTTTCAATATCAGCAAGAGGTAATTCTCGTAATACTAAATCCGTGCTTTCTGAAAAAGTGTCTTCGATTTCTAAATTGCCTATTGGATTTGTCTGTTGTGGAGTGGTAGTAGAATCCGGGATTAACGCTGACAAACCCCTTCCTAAACCAGTCTTTTTACTCATTCAAAACCTCCTTAGCTAACTCTCTATAAGCAACAGCGCCCGTAGAAGTTGGATCAAATATTGTTATTGGTTGACCGTATGAAGGAGCTTCAGATAGTCGAACAGATCTAGGAACTATCTGTTCACAAACCCGGTCGCCAAAATGCTCGCGAACCTCATCAGCAACTTGTTTTGAAATTTTTGTCCTCGAATCGTACATAACCAGAACAATTTTCGAGATTTCTAAATCAGGATTTAAATTTGCTCTAACTAAATCAACGTTTCCTACCAACTGACCTAATCCCTCCAAAGCGTAATATTCGCACTGAATGGGAACCAGCACCTCTTGTGCAAAACACAATGCATTGATTGTCAGAAGACCAAGAGCCGGAGGGCAATCAATAAAAATATAATCAAAAGCCTCAACAACTTCGTCTAACGCCTTGGACAACCTTTGTTCTCTACTAAATGCAGTAACAAGCTCAACTTCAGCACCAGCTAGTTCCAGACTTGACGGCAATAAATGCAAATTTTCTGCTTCAAGACTGATAATTGCATCAGAAACTTTGTTTTCTTGAATAATCACCTGGTATGTAGAAATATTCACATCACCAGCAGATACACCAAGTCCTGTTGTTGCATTTGATTGCGGATCCAAATCTACAATCAAAACTTTTCTTCCTCTTTCAGCAATCGCTGCCCCTAAATTTATTGTGGTTGTAGTTTTACCAACTCCGCCTTTTTGATTTGCAACAGCGATTATTCTCGGAGAGTTTTTCGGGTTTTCTTGTTCCTCAAACGAATTAGTAGTCAACATTAAACACAGCATTACCCATTAGTTAAAAACAAACAAGCACCCTTTAAAATAAGTGTTTCACGTGAAACACTTATTTGTTTTGTTTCACGTGAAACACTAAAAAAGCGGCTTTTCAGAGATTCTTTTAAATCTTCTTGGATAATCATCAGGACATCTTTTTTCAGGAAAAAAAGATCTATATCCCGCCACACCCGTATGCCAGTAATCCTTCTGTTTTAAACCTAAAAGAGATAGACCTGCTTGAGGCCACCTGTTTTCACTTTCAACTGCCATACCGTACGGAGGTTCACTAACCACAAACAAGCCTTCTCCGTTTAATAGTGGTGCGGCACACTCAGCCGTGATGGCAGGAGCAGCAAAACCTCTTGCTGTAACAAGTTTTACTTTCCCCCTGTAAGAGCTATTACCCAACTCCTCTGCTGAACACTCTAAAACTTCCACTCGGTTTTGAAGATTTAATTCAGTAATAGCGGTACTAAGAAAACTACATTTTCTCTTACTCCGATCCACGAAAATCCAAAAACAATCAGTTAAACAGGATAAAACTA
>DBFL01000014.1:0-1533 GCA_002294285.1 Candidatus Neomicrothrix sp. UBA881 | reverse complement strand
GGAAGCCCCCCACCTGTCCCTAAATCAACAGCTACATCTTTGCTTTCAAGATTGTTAGCAAAAAAAGAGTTTTCTTGGGAAAATAAAAACCCTGTGCTGTGATTGATACCACTTTTAGCGGCCTTATTAGTTAAAAACCCTTGAAAAACAGCATCATCAAGAAATTTTTGAAGGTTTTTATTATTACACAGCGTCATCAACAAAGATTACGACATGACGATCATAATCTGAACCCTCTGAACGAGTTGTAACGCCTTCCAGTTCTGAAATCGCATCGTGAACAACTTTTCTGTCAGAAGCATTCATTGGATCAAGAGCTATAGAGTGACCTCCGTCTAAAACATCGTTCGCCTGATTGACCGCAAATTCAGCCAAAAAAGTCCTTCTTCTTTCTCTGTAACCACCAATATCTACTGTAAGTTTGCCTTCAGCCTCACCGTCAGAAAGACGCTGAATCATGGTATGTGAAAGTTGAGTAATTGCTCTAACAGTTTCACCTCTAGGGCCAATCGCTAAGCCTAAATTCAAACCCTGAGCCTGAACAATAGCCCGATTGTCTTCTATTGAACTAACAACACGAGCCTGTAAACCCATTTTTTCTAAAAGTCCAGAAACAAAATCTTCAGTTATTTCAGCTTGTTCTTCAAGATCCATTTTGTCTTTTTTCTCTTCAACACTGGCCTTATTATTAGACACAGAATTACTATTAGAGGTTCCTTTCTTACTGGACTTCGTATTATTATCGCGCTTTTTTCCGGTTTTTGTCTCATTCTTGTCAGGTTTATTATTTATATTTTTTGTAGTTTTACCTTTTGATTCAGCTTTTTTTGAATTGTTATTATTCTTGTTTCTTACTGAACCTGACTTATCGTTTTTGTTGTTTTTTGACTTCTTGTTATTACGTGAACGGCGATCTGGGGTTTTTGACCTGGTGCTTACCGGTTTTACCCTTGCTCTCAACCGTGCTTCTTTTCGTTTAAGTCGAAAAACAGAACTGCTTCCCTCATCAATTATCTCAAATTGCATGTCATCTTCGGCAATTCCCAAACGATCTAAAGCTCTATCTTTAGCTTCATCAACGGTGGACCCCGTTGTTTCGATCCACTCCATATTTATTTCCTTTTCTTTTTCTTACGTTTTTTCTGGCTTCTTGGAATATTTGTTCCAGAAGGTGTAACTCTTCCCGTTTGCATACGTTTTTCTTCAATAGGTGAGTTTTTGACATTCTTTTCTTTTTTAATCTCTTTTGTCTTTTTCTCTTTTTTTTCTATTTTTGAAGGCTTTTCTTTATTTAAATGAGAATGATTCTCATTACTTCCGGCTGTTGTTCTTTTTCTTTTAGCTTCAGAGGAAGAACTCGGTTTTGTAGCTGGTTTATCGAGTTTTTTAGTACTTTTTCCTGTTTTATCATTGGTATTTTCTGGGTCTTTTTCTGTTGTGGAACTCACAACAACAGTTTCTTTCTTTGTTGCATTCTCACCATAAAACTTCCTTGTTATATACCCTTGCTGCGCAATCCTGTAGAGATTCGAA
>DBFL01000052.1 GCA_002294285.1 Candidatus Neomicrothrix sp. UBA881 | reverse complement strand
TTCTGGAAAGATTATTTCAGCGAAGATCTACCACCCCCTGAAACTTTCGATGACCTACTTGACCCCATTTATTCAGACATGTTGGTTGTTCAAAATCCTGAGACTTCTTCACCGGGTTTAGCTTTCTTATTGTCAACAATCTCTTTCTATGGAGAAAATTGGACAGACTTCTGGCAAGGGTTAAAAGAAAACAATATTTCTGTTACAAGCGATTGGGAAAGCTCTTATTACGGAGACTTTATTGCTGGTGGTGGAAAGAAACCACTCGTTGTTTCTTATGCGTCAAGTCCTATAGCTGAATTAATCTATTCAGACCCGAAAGTAGAAGTATCCCCAACTGGAATAATCAAAGACACTTGCTTCAAGCAGGTTGAATACGCAGGAATCCTAAAAGGTGCTGAAAATTTTTCAGAAGCTATACAGTTGATCGACTTCCTAATATCAAGCGACTTTCAAAACGACATACCACTCAATATGTTTATGATGCCTGTTTCATCCGACGCTTCAATACCAGACGAATTTCTCGACTACCCAGTCATCAAAAATGAAAAACTGCCTATTTCAGCGCTCCAAATAGACGAGAATAGAAACTCCTGGACAGATTTGTGGACAGAAATAGTACTCCGCTGAACTCTTACCTGAAACAAAGACAATGGCCTCTAGCGGCCTTTCCTCTTCTTTTTTTCTCCCTCTTTTTTTTCTTGCCAATTGCTGAAATAATCTCAAATACTTCTAGTAATTTTTTTAATCCAATCCGGCAAATTTTCACTAATCTAAATTTCTGGGAAGTAGTGTGGTTCACTTTATGGCAGGCAGCTCTTTCGACTGTCTTATCGATCCTTTTCGCAGTTCCCCCGATTTTTCTTTTAACTAAATATGACTTTAAAGGCTCTAAGATTCTCCGCTCTCTTATCGCCGTTCCTTTTGTTCTACCTACCGTCGTAGTGGGAAGTGCTTTTACAGCTCTTTTCACACAGCTCAATCTCGATCACGGTGCCTTTAATTTGCGCCACACTTCAGCTGCTATCTTAATTGCACACATCTTTTTCAATTCTTCTATTGCTATTCGTATCATCTCAACATTCTGGGAAGGCCTTGATGAAAGTCCCGAAAATCAAGCAAGAGTGCTTGGTGCGAGTCTCTATAAAACTTTCTTCCAAATCACTCTTCCTCGCTTGAAACCATCAATTCTTTCAGCAGCTACAACAATTTTTCTTTTTTGTGTTACTTCTTTCGGAATAATTCTCATTCTCGGCGGACCTAAGAGCGCAACTATCGAAACCGAAATATGGAGACATGCAACATGGAGAGGCGACATAGACACAGCAAGTGTTTATTCCCTAGTCCAATTAACTTTCGTGGTGTTACTTGCTCGAGTATTGATAAAAAAAGAACACAATCGATCAGAGCAAGAAAGTCTTTCTTTCAGAAGGAAAAGCAAACCAACAAAAATGCATTTATTTTCCCACTTAACGTACCTTTTTCTTTTATTCTGCTTGCCAATAATTTTTCTTGTAAAAAAATCTCTTAAAAATGACCTCTCTGACCCTTTTGCTTTTTTCTCAGGGCTACTGGAACGAAGTAATGTAATACCAATTTCACCCTTATCTTCATTGTGGAACTCTCTAGTGTTCGCACTAATAGCAACTTTGATGGCAGTTTCTCTAGGTCTTATAACTTCAACTCTGATTGTTCACGGAAACAAGAGGCTTTCAGACTTCATGAACATCTCAACCTCTATCCCTCTGGGAATTTCAGCGGTAACAATAGGTTTCGGCATTTTTGTTTTCTTCACGGGACCGTTAGCTGGTTTGCGAAATTCGTACTGGACAATTCCCGCTTTACACTCGCTCATAGGAGTCCCTTTTGTAATAAGGAGTCTCGTACCGGCTATGCGTCGGATACCGAAACACCTATATGAAAGCTCTAGCCTCCTCGGCGCAAATGCCATTAAAACTTGGTTAGATATTGATCTTAAAATGTCCCTTAGACCATTGATAGTAGGTGCCGGTTTTGCCTTCGCTGTTTCTCTAGGTGAATTTGGTGCGACATCTTTTCTTCCTAGGAACCCCGATAATCTCACAGCCCCATTGGTGATTTACAGACTGCTCGGCACCCCTGGTCAAGAATTAAGAGGACAAGCGATGGCACTGGCATTAATATTGGGGGCACTCACCTCTGTTTGCATATTCGCGATCGAAAAAGTGAGAAAAAACTCTACTAACCCATTGTTTTAAGTTCCCGCTAAAGCAAGCTGTCTGCTCTGCGCAACTAGAAAGCCCCTACTGTCCCATAAACGCCCTGTTTCGATCATTGAACCATTCTGGAGATCGTCTGTATAGAAATGCCCTAGGACCCATCCATCCGCAGGCACTCTTCGAATTTGAACGCTTAATTCAACTGTAGGCACCCATCCCAACTTTGCTATTTGCGTGAAAATCGAAGGTGGAAATGCATCGGAGAAAAAAACCAAAGCCAGAGGATCAGGCGGAGTGGAGTCACAAAATTTTACCCATCCAAAAAGTTCAGCTCTCTCTGTCTTTTTTTTCATTTCAGCTACACGCACTTCAACTCTTTTCTGAATTGGCAATTCGATTCCTTGAGTTGCAGAAGATCTCGTTTTGCAGTCTTCGGGGGGCGGTAAAAAGGGAGGGTCAATATGAATGAGCTTAGAATTTTTAGAAGAGCTACTTAAATCACCGAAGTCCGCTACTACCTTCAAAGATTCTTTTCCATCTTGCAACAGTGAAGCTTCATATGTCGAAATCCTTCTTCCGTCTTTAAGCATTTTTGACTTTACTTCTACCTGTGAGTCAGTATTTCCTGGGCGCAAAAAATGGGCACTCACAGAAATAAGGCCCTTAGAACCTACTTGTTGTTGCATGGAGCGTAAAACTACAGCTAACAAATACCCCCCATTTGGAACATCACCGATGTTCCAATTTTTACTTAGACTTCCTATCCAGTTCTCATCTGAGATCTTTTCTAAGGTTGTTTCCGCAAGGAACTTTGAATCCATTAACTACCTTTACTCGAACTAGTCAAACAATCACACTCAAAGCTTGTTCTTCAAGTCTGAACGAAATGTCGGAGAACTTGCCAATTTTTTGGCCATCAATTTCGACACTTTTTTTCTTTCCAAGATCCAACTGAGCAGCTTTAACTCTTTCGTATTTAATTCTCGGATGTGGCAAATGGTCGCCAGATGCAGAACGT
>DBFL01000094.1:39168-39477 GCA_002294285.1 Candidatus Neomicrothrix sp. UBA881 | reverse complement strand
AGGCGCTAACGAAGAAACTCGATCTGGAAACATCACTCCCCATTCAAGTACTTGCATTCCACCCATAGAGCCTCCAATTACACAATTCCATTTATCAATTCCTAAATGGTCCGCTACACGCCTTTGACACCTGACGATGTCGCGAATTGTTATTACTGGAAAACCAGATCCAAACGGTTTGCCAGTTTTGGGATCAATACTTGATGGTCCGGTGGAACCTTGGCAGCCTCCTAAAACATTCACACACACAATGAAATACTTATCTGTATCCAACGCACAGCCAGGACCGATAAGTCCATTCCACCACCC
>DBFL01000094.1:38575-38758 GCA_002294285.1 Candidatus Neomicrothrix sp. UBA881 | reverse complement strand
TCTCCCCATGTCTCATAAGCCATTTCTATATGTTCGAGAGTTTCTCCACTCTCAAGCACAAACGGTTGCCCATCAACTACCTTGAGAAAACTTCTGTTACCCACACCTTTGTCTATTGACCACGCTCCTGATGCTGGAATGTCGTCACTGTAACCACGAGGATGGAAAGGTGAACGAACAGAC
>DBFL01000094.1:482-38196 GCA_002294285.1 Candidatus Neomicrothrix sp. UBA881 | reverse complement strand
GATCCGGCACAGAAAAATAACCACCCGCCGGACACTTTATTGTTTCTCGCGAAACCGCATCCCTGCTTATTGCAAGCGAGCACCTTGGGTGTCCTCCCAGGTTGCCGGACCCAAATTTGAGCCACTCTTGATGTAATATCATTCTAGAAGAAGCTGAGCTACATGATGCACAGAGTTAACAAAATGCTTTTGTGGTTTTAGATAGTAGTTGTGTCAGCGTTCCACTCAAGCAAATTTTGCAACCTGTTATCATTTGAGAACATTTCGACTATTGGCTGTTTGAGACCGAGTCGACGCATGAGTTTTCTAATGTCAAGCTCTTGATTCCAACATATTAAACTCACCACTAGCCCACTCTCTCCTGCCCGTGCTGTTCTACCAGAACGATGAAGATAGGTCTTAGCGTCAGAAGGCGGGTCATAGTGTATTACTGCCTCAACATCATCTACATGTATCCCTCTTGCTGCTACGTCAGTTGCTACCAATGCTCTGATTTTTCCCTTAGTGAAATCTTTTAAAGCTTTTTCACGTTGCGACTGCCTCAAGTCTCCATGTATGGCTGCTGCAGTTACATTTTCCTGTGAAAGTTTGGATGCCAGCTTGTCTGCTCCCCATCGTGTTTTCGTAAAAACTATTGTCTTAGCAGAAGAGTTAATGATCGCAGCCGCAACCTTCACTTGGTCCATCTCATGAACGGCGATAAATCGGTGTTGCATCTCTGAAACTGTGACTTCATGTGAAACAATTTCGTGCATGACAGGATCTCGCTGATAACGGCTTATCAAGCCGCTGACCATTCCGTCGAGGGTCGCTGAGAACAACAAAGTTTGGTGTTCTCGTTTCACTTGACGGAGAATCCATTCCACTTGCGGCATGAATCCCATATCTGCCATCCGGTCAGCTTCATCTATAACAATTTTCTCAACATCTATTACAGAAATATCACCTCTCTCTAATAGATCTATCAAACGTCCTGGGGTGGCAACTACAAAATCGACTCCCTTTTTCAGCGACTCAATCTGTTTCTCTATTGGAGAACCTCCGTAAATTGCTTTTACCCGCAGTTTTCTCTTTGAAGCTAAAGGGTCAATTTCTTTACATACCTGAACAGCTAGTTCACGTGTCGGCACTAAAGCCAACCCTGTCGGTTTACCAGGTTTTGATCGCTGTAGGAGTTGCACTATAGGAAGACCGAAAGCAATCGTTTTACCTGACCCTGTTTTTGCTTTTCCGCACACATCTCGACCTTTTAAAATGTCTGGAATGGTAATTTTTTGTATTTCAAAAGGCTTGCTGATACCTGAAACGTCCAACGCTTCAACTAGATCCTTTTCTATTCCCAACTCAGAAAATCCAGCACTCATGCTTCTCTACCCTTGAGTTCAAATCTTGAGAGATTTGAACTTTTTAAATTTCTCCACTCACTAATTGATCACTCAGCTTGTTCCAGTTGCACCAATTGAAAGGGTTTAGCGAACCCATCAACTAGTACTTCACCCAGCTCAATTTGAGTTAGATTCATTAGCGGCGAAACTAGTTCTTTTGGCGCTAAAACCTGGCCCGGTTTGGCACTATCGCAAAGTCTGGAAGCCAGGATGACTTCTCTTCCCACATGATCATCGCCTTCAATGAGAAGGACCCAACCACGTGCTATTCCAGCTCGTACCGGTAGTTCGAAGTCAGAATCATTGATTAGTGCATTGATTTCTAGTACCGAATCAACCGTCTCTTCAGGCTCCACCCCAACGAGCATGACACCATCCCCCAACCATTTTGCAATTCTTACACCTCTCTTGCTCGCGATATTGCGTACCGCGTTACGAAAATCGACTAGAACATCAACTGCCTGTTCATCGCCTGCCCTTTCATTAAAAGCAGTGAAACCTGAAAGGTCTATAAAAGCAAAAGTTCTATCAATTCTTCTTGAAACAAAATCGCTGTCCACACAAAGACCGTAGTTCTTAAAACTTCTTTTAGGAATTTATTGAATCAATAGATTTTTGTCGGCCAGAAATAGCAACATATAGACCCGAGGCAATAGCTATAAGACTCATCCAAACATTGACCCTAACACCGGCTATCAATGAGGCACTATCAACTCTTAAAAGCTCTATCCAAAGTCTTCCAAGGCCATAGCCAAATATCCAAACTCCAATCAATCTTCCGGGCTTCAAAAAACCTGACCGGTCACATTTGACTAGCAAAAAAGCCAAAAATAAGTTCCAGACTGATTCGTACAAGAAAGTCGGATGAAAGGTCAACTCATTTATAAATTCTCTAGGTCTATGTCGTGCATCTATCTCCAAGGCCCAGGGAAGTTCTGTGGGTTTCCCAAATAACTCCTGATTAAACCAATTTCCCCATCGGCCTATTGCTTGCGCAACGGGAATCGAAGGAACCACAGCGTCAAGTACCTCCGAGATGCTTATCCCTCGTTTTTTAGCAACAAGCACTCCTACTGCAACACCAACTATCAGGCCGCCTGGAATACCTAATCCCCCTTGCCAAATAGCAGGCACATCTTCCCAACGTCCTCGGAAGGAACGCCAATCGGTAACAACATGGTAAAGCCTTGCCCCTATAAGACCAGAAGGCACTGCCCAGATCATTATTTCCGAAATGTCTTCCGCTGTACCGCCCTTTTTTTGCCAGCGTTTCTGACACCACCAAATTGCAACCAAAACCCCAAGGGCAATCATTAGTCCATAAGCTCGCAACTCAATAGGTCCAATATCAAGAGAACTAGAAGATGGACTGGGCAAAGAAGCCAAAATAAAAATTTGAATAACCTCTGCTATACAGAGAAAAGCTCTTCAGGAACTGCGAACAAGTCCGAAGACCCAGCTGTTACTGCACCCAGTTGAGCTCGGGTCAAAGGCAATAGTTGTTCAGCATAAAAATTGGCAACTGTTAGCTTGCTTTTACGGAATTCTTCATCACCAATCTCCTCATTGTTAATTGCACCAATCGCTAGACGTGCTAAAAACCATCCGCCAACAAGTTGTCCCAACATACGTAAAAAAGGTGTAGCTCCTGAAATAGCTTGCAACGGATCTTCTTTTCCTTTTTCGTTAAGCCAAATAGTAGCTTCTTCAACTGCTTGCAAACTGTCAGCAAGATTCACTTTGATAGTTTCATATTCAGGACCCATCTCAGCAAGACCCTCAACAAAACCTCCTATCTCGTCCAGGAGATCTCTCATTACCTTGCCTTCGCCCATTCTCAACTTTCTTCCAACCAGGTCAATAGCTTGAATACCATTCGTGCCTTCATAGATTGGCGAAATACGTGAGTCTCTCAAATGTTGAGCAGCTCCGGTTTCTTCGATATACCCGTACCCTCCATGAACTTGGATTCCTAGTGAAGTCATTTCAACGCCTAAATCGGTGCACCAAGCTTTTGAAATTGGCGTCAACAATTCAGCTCTGTCTGACGCTGATTGCCTCTCTTCTGCATCAGGGTGGCATTTTGCTACATCCAGAGCTGCAGCATTAGCGTAAAGAACACATCTCATCGCATCTGTATATGCCCTCATAGTCAACAACATCCGACGCACATCAGGATGCTCAATTATTAATGATTGTTCACCAGCTTGTGCTCCTATTGCTTTGCCTTGGCGTCTTTCCAAAGCAAAAGCAGAAGCCTGTTGCAAAGCTCTTTCTGCTACTGCCAGACCCTCAACACCAACCCCTAAACGGGCATTATTCATCATTTTGAACATATAACGCATTCCCTGATGCTCTTCACCTATCAAGTAACCGACAGCTCCATCACCGTCATCACCATATGAAATCACACATGTAGGACTTGCATGGAGGCCCAATTTATGCTCAAGCGACAAACAACGATAATCATTTCGCTCACCTAGAGAACCATCGTCCTCAATCAAATACTTTGGGACGATAAAACAGGAAATTCCCTTTGTTCCTGGCGGACTATCCGGAGTTCGAGCCAATACCAACTGGACAATATTTTCAACAAGTTCATGTTCTCCAAATGTGATGAAAATTTTAGTGCCGAAAATTCTGTAAGTTCCATCTTCTTGCGGTATTGCTTTTGTAGTCAAAGCGCCCACGTCCGAACCTGCTTGTGGCTCAGTCAGATTCATTGTTCCTGACCACTCTCCTGAAACTAGTTTTGGTAAAAAAGTTTCCTTTTGAGTCTCATCTGAAAAAGTATGCAAACAGTCAATTGCACCTGCGGTCAACATGGGCCCCATTGACCAAGCCCTGCTGGCAGTTGCTAACAACTCTGTTAAAACGGTATGAATAGCTAACGGGAAACCGCCTCCCCCATAATCTGGATCTTGCGAAATGGCACCCCATCCAGCATCGACAAAACGGTCCCAAGCTTCTCCAAATTCTTTCGGCATGGTCACCACACCATCTTCAACTGAACATCCCTCTTTGTCCCCTATTTGATTTACTGGTGATACGACCTCAGCAGCAAACCGTCCAAGTTCTTCGAGAACTCCATCAACCGTCTCTCTATCTACATGTTCATATTCGGGCAGATCACATAGTGCACCTATATCGCTTATTTCGTTTAGAACTAAGCGAATGTCGTTAAGGGGAGGTTTATATTCAGTCATATCTTAAGGTTAGCGAAATTGAGGTGCGACACGCTGTTCAACTATCCGTTTGCTGCTTTCATTTCCTTATGCGGGGCATGTATAGGAACAACTTGTCGTTCAGGGCCAGAGTCACCTTCCAGCCAGTGCTGACGGCAACGAAGTTCATAAGTTACCTTCTGGTCCTCGGGGTCGTCCACTACCACCAAATCTCCATCATAAACTTGTTCACCTTCTACCAGCCTCGCATTGTGAGTGGCTCTGCGACCGCACCAGCATCGTGCTTCTACTTGGACCTCTATTCTCTCATCCGAAAGCTCCAGAAGCCTTCTAGTCCCTTCAAACAGCTCTCCCTGAAACGATGTGAGAAGTCCAAAGGCATAAACTTCTGCGTCTAATTCGTCCACTACGCGAGCTAACTGTTCAATTTGGTCAACTGAATAGAACTGTGCCTCATCACAGATCATGTAGTCAAGAGACCCTTTGTCTTCTCGTTCTTTCAAAGCAAACTCATAAAGATTGAAGCCTGGCGAAACTTGAACTGCATCAGCAGAAACTCCCAGAGCACTAGAAACTTTTCCGCCTGCTCTGTCCAACTGACTACAGAGGATTCCAGTAAGACCTCTAGAGGAAAGATTGTGGTGGATCTGCAAAGCCAACGTGCTTTTTCCCGATCCCATGGTCCCAAATGAAAAACGTAAAGATGCCATCAAAAACCCGTACAAAAAGCAACTGTTGAAACTGGAAGCATATTCATGAATGTCTAAAACCTATTTTTTAACGCCTGATTAGGATAGTAATGAAATATTGAGGAAATACCTAAACCTGCCACTCAGAATTAAATAAAATTAACGTTCACCAGATAAGTAAATTTAATCTTCTAAATGAAAAGTTGATCAATGCCGGTACTGTCAGGTGTATGAAGCAAATTTTTCCAGACGAAGGTGAAGTAGACCCAATATCTGTTTACAACAATGACGCGAGACAACCTTTAAAATCAAGACCTTGGGTTTTGCTTAATATGGTCAACTCAATTGATGGTTTCATTTCCTTTGAAGGAAGAGCTGGAGGTTTAAGCGGACCCGCAGATAAAAGCATTTATCAAATTATCAGAGGACTAGCTGACATAATCCTCGTTGGCGCAGGAACTGTCAGAGCTGAAAATTACAGACCCCCAAGGACACCCGAGGGTGCCTTAGCCGAATTTCGTGAGTCAAGAGGACAACAAAAACGACCAAGAATAGCTGTTGTTTCCGGGGAGCTTAATTTAGACCCGGAAATGGGTCTATTCTCCGAAAATCTTCCTGAAGACAAGCCGCCTCTGATTTATACAAAGAGTGGATCAGTTGAAAAAAATGGGTCCAACTTTTCCTCATTTGCTGAAGTAATTGATTTCCCAGGCGAAGAGTTGGATATTTCAAAAATACTTGAGGATATTTTAAAACAGAACGGAAAAATTGTGGTCTGTGAAGGCGGCCCCACTCTGAACTCAAAACTTTTAACCGCTGGTCTCATAGATGAGTTCTGTTTGAGTATTTCACCTAGAGCGGTAGGAGGAGAAACTTTTCCATTGCTTCTAGAACAAGCAGTCGACTCCCCTACAGAACTATCTCTAGATCGAGTACTTTTTGAAGATGAGTTTCTTTTCTGTAGATATTTAACAATCAGATGACTTGTTTATAAGCCTTTGTTAAAAACAAGTCGCTGACCGGGTTGTAGTTGCGAGCTCCCAACAATTTTTACTAACTCATCAACTGTATGTCTTATATCAGTATCTTTCGGGTTGAACTTCTCAGCTATTCCCCAAAGACTGTCTCCAGGCTGAACTACATATACGACTGAACTACCGGAAGCTTCTACTATCGAGCCTCCAGGAACACCGTGGATTCGACCCATGATTTCATTAGCTAATAAAACACTAACAAATACAATCATTCCAACAATTGCGAGTAACGCCAAGCGGCGGCGTCTATAAACACTCTGAGGTAAAGGTCTTACAGATAGATGATTTAACGGGGTTTGGGGGAACTCGTATGCGTTGTAAATTGCTGCTGTATTCATATACACATCCTTTCATGAGGGTGTGACATAGCTTTTTTATAGGGAAAAACGAGCAAATACTTGACAAAGAACGTTTGTTCGGGGAACATATGTGCGTCGTACAAGTGTTCGATCATGATACTATGATATCGAACATTTGTTCGATTACAACTAAAAAAGGTTTTATTATGAATGAAAATTCACTAACACAACGACAAGTTCAAATACTCGAATTTATTGACAGTGAAACTAGAGAACGTGGTTTTCCACCTTCAGTACGTGAAATATGCAAAGCAGTGGGACTGACGTCACCTTCTACTGTTCACACACATCTTGCGACTCTTCAAAAACTTGGATATTTACGCCGTTCCGACCCAGATAAGGCTAGGTCTATAGAAGTTTGCTTCGATCCGATAAGCGGAGCCGCTGTCGATCGTGGAGCAGTGCAGCATGTTCCACTAGTCGGTGACGTAGCAGCTGGTGTTACAGTTTTCCGACAGGAGAACATAGAGGAATCTCTGCCACTTCCAGCTGAATTCACGGGCAACGGTAATCTGTTTATGCTCAGGGTCAAAGGAGACTCGATGACAGGTGATGGAATACTCGACAACGACTATGTGGTAGTAAAAGCTGAGAGTTCATCAAGTTCAGAAAACGAACTCCTGGTTGTTGAACTACCTGAAGCTGATGGAACAGTTGGAGTTAAGCGTCTTAAAAAACAAGGCGAAAAGGTAACAGTACGTTCATCGAATCCAGAGTATAAGGACGTTGAATACAAAGCAGATGAAGTAAGCATCATAGGCAAGGTCGTGACTGTTTTAAGAAAAATTTGAACCTTTTGTCACTTTTTCAGCTGTCTTCTAAAACTTTTTTAATTGTTTTAAAAGTAACGTTTAAATTTTCACGCTCTATCCGCTCATCGCTAGTGTGAGCTAAGGTCGCGTCTCCAGGGCCGAAATTTATAGCGGGGATTCCCTGTTCGGCGAAAAAAGCAACATCAGTCCAACCCAGCTTCGCTCGAGTTTCAATTTCTGCACCTACAGAAGCTAATAAAGGATGATCCAAACCGGGCGATGCAGCAGGTGCTCTGTCAACCAACTCAACTGAATCATCTGACTCCATGAACGGTGAAAGAAACTCTCTGACATGGTTTTCAGCTTGTGCGGAATCACGATCTGGAGCGTGTCTGTGGTTTATCAACAATGTCGCTGAATCAGGTATGACATTTCCCGCCACTCCCCCTTCAACTCCGACTACTTGCATAGCTTCACGGAATTTGCATCCATCGATTACTGGTTCTCTAAATTCATACTTTTCCAAAGCATCAAGAACTCCACTCAATCTGTGTACAGCATTTCGACCCATCCATGGTCGCGCTGAATGAGCTCGTACACCTTTTAAGGTGAGAAGAAACCTCATTGTTCCCTGGCAGCCTGCTTCGATCAGCGCACCTGTCGGTTCTCCCAAAATTGCTGCATCTCCACTGAGCAATTCAGGCGCTTCAATGAAAACTTCTCTTAGACCATTATGTTCACTTGCCACTTCTTCACGAGCATAAAAAACCCATGTCGCATCTACTGCATATTCCGATACAGATCTGGCAAGCTCAAGCATTACAGCGATGCCGCCTTTCATATCTGCACTACCCAGACCCCAACAAGTATCGCCCTCAATTCTGGAGCCCAGTTCCGTATTTCCAGGGACCGTGTCTGTATGACCAGCTAAAACAAGTCTTTGTTCTTTGCCGAAAGTAGTTCTAGCTATCAAATTATCTCCAACCCGATCTAGAGATAAATGAGGTATTGAACTGAGTTCTTCTTCGATACGCGAAACAATTTGAGCTTCTTCAAAACTAACTGACGGTATGTCAACCAACTCCGCGGTTAACTCCAATAAATCACGCATAGCTACACCATCTGCAAATCAAGTCGTTACTCCGTGAGTGCGCAAAACTTCATTCAGAGTTGACTTGTCATGTCTTTCACCCTGCTCTAAATACCTAACCACTAAAACGCACGGTAACCCAAAAGTGCCTCCTTTGAATTCCCTTTCGCGGCTTGCTTGCACAGCAACACACCAGGGCGGAACCATTCCTCGACTTATCTCATCTCCTGTTTCGGCATCAATTACAGGTATAGATCCAGTAAGAACTGCTCCTGCGCCAAGTACTGAGCCTTCACCAACAGACGCTCCTTCTGCCACTATGCATCTGCTGCCAATCAAACACTCGTCTCCGATAAAAACAGGGACAGCATTAGGCGGCTCTAAAACACCACCAATACCCACCCCTCCTGAAAGATGTACGTTTTTGCCTATTTGCGCACAGGAACCTACGGTTGCCCATGTGTCAACCATCGTGTTTTCACCCACATACGCGCCGATATTAACGTAGCTTGGCATCATCACAACACCTGGTGCTTGATAGCTTCCCCAACGCGCAGATGCACCCGGCACAACCCTTACTTGACGTTCGGAATAATCCTTCTTCAAGGGTATTTTGTCTACGAATTCAAAAGGGCCTACCTCTTGAGTCGACATTTCTGATTGACGAAATAAAAGCAAAATAGCTAATTTCAACCATTCATTCACCTGGACACCATGCTCAGAGTCATACACGGCTACTCTTTCTTGACCCGTGTCGAGTAAATTTATAGCTTCATGGATCAGCGAGTTAACCTCTGAATCTTCAACTGCTAATTCTTCTCTTTTTTCCCAAATGTTTTCTATTTCTTTGGCTAAATCGTTCATACCTGAGATTACCTCTTTATCTCGATTAAAAAAGCAAGTTTTTAACTAAACACCAGCTCTCTGCTCCAATAGTTGAATTCGATCTTCAGTAGCAACGGCAGCAACCCTGATGTTCCCCTTCCCTTTTTCACCAAAAAACTCTCCCGGTGTGACTACCATTCCCAAATTTTTTGCCAAAGTTTCCACTAGTTTCCATTCGTCATTGGCAGGCACGTCTATCCAGAGATAGAACGAACCTTCAGGCATCACCGCTTCAATTCCGAGAGTTTTAAAAATCGTGATCAGTCTTGAAAGCCTCTCGAAATATAGCCCTTTCTGAACTTCAACATGGTTCTGATCGCTCAAGGCTGCTATTCCAGCCACTTGCGCTGGTCCTGGGATCATAAAGCCCTGATGTTTTCTAACCTCGCGCAAATATCCAACTATTTCCTCATCTCCGGCATAAAACCCGACTCTCATCCCAGCCAAATTTGAACGCTTTGAAAGTGAATGAACCGCTATCACCCCCTTAGCGCTTTTTTGAAGAATTGACTCAGGATCACTTTTCCAAACAAACTCGACATAACATTCGTCTGATAGAACCACTACCCCATTTTCTTTACCCCATTCAGCAATTGCTTCTAAATCCTCAATAGCTCCTGCGGGGTTGCTGGGAGTATTCACCCACAAGCAAGTAGCTCGTTCAATGTCAGATTGACTGATTCTTGAAAGGTCAATCCTCCACTTGTCATCAACTGGAACTGAAACTGAACGACAGTTAGCTAGTTCAGCACCCATCGAATAAGAAGGGTATGAGACCTCCGGATACAGGACTGTGTCCTTTTCAGGATTTCTAAGTTTAAGAATTGAAGGTATGCCGGTAACGATTTCCTTAGTCCCTATACAAGCACCTATCGATGTTTCAGGGACTTCTACCTGCAGGCAACGATGAAACCATTCAGAAACCGCTCTTAGAAAATCCTCACTTCCCACCGAGGAAGGGTAAGGACGAGCTGATTCAACACTCATATTGGAGACGAAAGCTTTACTTACTATTTCTGGTACTGGATCACATGGAGTGCCTACTGACAAATCCACAGCCCCACCAGGCAACAACTCGGCTATTGCCCTATATTCATCAAGTCGTTCGTAGGGGTATGGAGGTGGAACAAACATTTCCTTCACTTAATCACTCAAATCTCTGACGGGTTAAGACCAGCTTGAAACTGCTCAAGCCTACCTATGGAACTTTTATCTGCTCTAACTTCAATGAGCCAGTTAGATTCCTCTAAATTCTCTTTAATTACAGAGCCTTCCCGGTGAGCCATAGCTCGAATATCACCTCTTTCAAAAGGCACTTTTAATGTAATCGTTCTTTCTGATTTTCTAAGTAAGGTGGCTAATCTATTGATTAGCTCTTCTATCCCTTCACCAGTTGAAGCAGAAACTGACACACAGTTTTCATCTCTTTTGAAAAGTTTTTGGTCTACTCCTTTTGATTTATCGATTTTGTTAAAAACCATCAACTCGGGCACTTCAGAAGCACCGATTGCACTTAACACTTCCCTTACGGCCTCTATGCATCCCTCGGGATCTGGATCTGAAACATCTATGACATGAAGCAACAAGTCAGCTTCAACTACTACATCCAAAGTTGCTTTAAACGCCTCAACCAACTGATGGGGTAATTTTCTCACGAATCCGACTGTGTCAGTTAAATAAACTGCCTCTCCTCCGGGTAACTGCATCCTGCGAGTTGTAGTGTCAAGGGTTGCGAACAGACGGTCTTCAACTAGGACTCCCGCATCAGTAAGCTTGTTGAGGAGCGTCGATTTCCCTGCATTTGTATAACCTACGATCGCTACAGATCGGTTACTTGTTCTAGACCTAGCTTTCGACTGAGTCGAGCGATGTTGACGTAATTTGCTTATGTCTTGCTCTAAACGTCGAACCCGACGCATAAGTCTTCGACGGTCAACCTCCAACTGGGTTTCTCCTGGCCCTCTGGTACCTATTCCCCCAGCTTGCTGACTGAAATTGCGACCCGACTTTCTAAGTCTCGGTAATCGATAACGTAATTGAGCAAGCTCGACTTGAGCCTTGCCCTCTAGACTGCTTGCATTCTGAGCAAAAATATCAAGAATAACTGCCGTTCTATCAAGAGCTGAACGTTTCAGTATTCCTTCCAAGTTTCTTTGTTGAGCGGGAGTAAGTTCATTATCGAAAACTACGGTATCTGCATCATATTCTTCAGAAACAGCTCTTATTTCCTTAGCTTTGCCATTTCCGACAAAAGTAGCCTTATCAGGTGCGTGTCTGTTCTGAACTATCTGAGCAACAGTGTCAGCTCCTGCGGTATCAACAAGTCTTTCCAACTCTTCAAGTGATGATTCGGTAATTTCCTTGTCTACACCTTCCAGCGACACACCTGCTAAAACTATACGCTCTCTAAAAGAACGGTCGATCAGACCCCGTTCTTCACCTGCAAACTCTCCGAAACCACCTCTGTGAGTTTCTTGTTCATCAAATTGGTCTTCACTGAATGACCTACCCATTTCCCACCTGATGCCTATCCATGAAAGTAGTTAGACCCGCAAGTTCTATCGATTCACCTATCTCGACAATTGCAGTTCCTCCTGGCATGTGAACATTTGCATTAGAACCTATAAGCCCCCAATTTGAAGCTGCAAAAGCCGATGCGCAGGCTCCCGTCCCGCAAGCTTCAGTGATTCCAACTCCACGTTCCCATGTTTTTATTCTTATATTCGAATAATCATCTACTTTCATCAAATGCACATTTATACCCTCTGGTGATGCATTCTCATTTTCATTAACAGCAAACTGCTCTAAGTCAATATTGTCTAAAGCACTCACTTCCACGATCAGATGTGGATTACCAATATCCACTTTTACAGCTCTGACCATCTTGGAATCTTTTTCTTCGAGTTGATCAAAGTCAAAATCGGTTACAAAAGATGCTTTTCCAATTTCAGCTGTTACCAGCATTTCATTGTCGCTCAAAAATTCTTCAATTTTTAGGACTCTTAATCCGACATCTGTTTCAACATGGAAAACGTCATCTTCAAGTTTCGATGTCATCGATAGGGCTTGTGCAAAACATCTGAGACCATTGCCACTAAGTTCCGCTCGTCCTCCGTCTTTATTAAAAAGATTAAACCGATTAACAGCATTAGAATTTTCAGAGCAAGGTGTACCGAGTATCAAACCGTCAGCACCAATCCCTTCCTGAGGATCACAATATTTTTGGGCTAATCCAGATGGATCTTTTGGTAACTCTTCTAAAAGAGCGATCAAAAAAACATTTCCTAGCCCGTGATGTCTGGTTAATTCCATACAACTAGTTTCACAGAAAATACTGCACTTTTACACTTCATTAAAAGTATTTTGCCCAATTGCGTCAAATCTGTTAATTACGCTTTCAAGAGCTTCAAGAGGATCATTTTCAACATCTATCCATTCGATTCTGGGATCCCTGCGAAACCAGCTCTCTTGTCGCCTGGAGAAACGTCGTGTTGATGAAACGGCAGAATCAACAGCATCTTCAAGGGTGTTTTCTCCATTTAGATAGGAGATTATTTCTTTGTAACCCAAAGCCTGCGAGGCTGTTTTCGAGAGTTCTTTTCCCCCATCAACTAAAGAACGAACTTCTTCGACAAACCCATCATCAATTTGTTTTATATATCTTTCAGCAATTCTCTTATCATTCACCTCTCTAGGAAGCCTTATTCCCATCTGTGTAAATGGAGAAGGTTTGTAGACATCTAATCCGGGTCCGAAAGAGGAAAACGGACGGCCGGCACCAAGCGTAACTTCGAGCGCACGCACAATTCTTCTACGATTTTCTGGTTCTATTTTCTCAGCTGCAACTGGATCCAAATCTTTCAATTTTTCATACAAGAAGGAAGTTTCATTAACTAGTTCTATTTCAGTACGAATTTCCAGAAATCTGGGAGGTACTTCTAAATCATCAACTATAGCTCTGACATGTAGTCCAGTCCCTCCAACCAGAACCGCTCTGTGTCCGCGATTTGAAATACTCTTCAAAGCATCTTTAACCGCAATTTGAAAAAGAGGAAGAGCGAAGTCCTCGTATGGGTTTGCAATATTTATCACGTGATGAGGAACTTCTTGTTGCTCCGCGACAGTCGGAGTCGCTGTACCTATGTCCATTCCCTTGTAAATCGCCATTGAGTCGACAGAAACTATCTCTATATTGGGTCGTTGACGGGCTAATTCAATAGCCAGAGATGACTTTCCTGAAGCAGTGTTGCCCACCAAGAACAAACTTCCGTTTGGGAAACAATCTTCATTTTCTTCAGACAATTTACTCAGCCATTACAGGGATACGTTTACGATGTTTAGGAGTAGCAATTATTTCTCTTAGTTCTCCAACCAAATAGTTATAAGTTGCATCCTTCACTTCGACCTGAGCAAAAGTTCCGGGTTTAAGCGATTCATTTGTTTCCAAGTGAATAACTTTGTTCTGTCTTGTGCGAGCAGTTACGAAGTCTGTTCCCTTTTTTGATTTACCTTCAACCAAAACTTCCTCAATCCGACCTATACGGTCTTTATGTTTCAACAGGGCAGATCTATTTACAACTTTTCTCAAAGTTTCGTAACGTTTTACAGCAATATCATGATCTACGAATTCTGAGGTCATCTCTGCAGCTGCAGTACCGGGTCTTTGGGAAAAGATGAACGTATAAGCGGAATCAAAAGCAGCTTCAGCAACCACTTCGAGAGTATCCGTAAAATCATTTTCAGTTTCACCAGGAAAACCCACGATGATATCAGTCGTCAATGAAAGGTCTTCTATACCTTTACGTGCTTCTCGTGCTTTCTCCAAAAACCTTTCGCCTGTATAACCACGGTGCATAGCGGACAAAATCGAGTCGCTGCCAGATTGAAGTGGAAGATGTAGATGCTCGCAAACGCTCTCACTTGCAGACATTGCCTCAACTATTTCTGAAGTTAGATCTTTTGGATGAGGACTTATGAATCTAACTCGTTCTATTCCTTCTAAAGATCCAACGCTTTTTAACAAATCAGCAAAAAGTGGTTTGACTCTACGGTTTTGGTTATCAGCCCAGGCAAGACCCGCTTGATGAATGTCGAAATCCGAAGGGTCGTTATGTTTTAAATTTTTTGTCAAGTCACGACCATAAGAATTGACATTTTGACCAAGCAAGGTTATCTCTGTCACTCCTTGTAATGCGAAATCCTTAGCCTCTTCAAGCAACTGGCCGAAAGGTCTACTGATCTCTGGGCCGCGCACCGAAGGCACAATGCAGTAAGTGCAAGTGTTATCGCAACCAATTTGGATCGTCATCCAAGCTCGGTGGTCAACCTCTCTTCGGACAGGGAGAGCCGATGGAAATGCTTCATAATCACCCTCGACTATCTCTTCGAGAATCTCAATCACAGGACCATCTGTTTTTGCTTTTTTCAAAAGCGTCACTGCGTTTTGAACATTGTGGGTTCCGAAAACAACATCTACATGTTTTGCCCGCTCTTGAATCAACTCCCTATCTTTTTGTGCCAAGCATCCACCGACTGCTATTTGGAGTTCAGGCTTTTCTGATTTTAAAGTTTTTAAGTTTCCTAAAGCTCCGTAAAGACGATTATCAGCATTTTCTCTTATGCAACAGGTATTTAGAACAATTACATCTGCTTCTTCTTCTGAGACAGCAGGAACCATACCGTCGGCTTCCAACAAGCCGGATATCCGTTCACTATCATGTTCGTTCATCTGGCACCCGTAGGTGCGCACCGTATACGTTCGGCGCCTCATATATTCAGGCTAGGTCAAATTACCCAAACTTACTAAGAAACAGGTCTTGATTTAACTGCCAAATGAGGAATGATTTTATTCCTCAAGTTCGATTGGAAGGTCATCAGTTTCTGTGAATTCATCCAAGATTTCACCATTTTCATCAACTGCTTTTACTGGATCTTCATTATCCGGCATCACTTCACGCCAAACCCGATCGGTGATTTCAACCATTACTTCAGGATTATCCGTAAGGAAGCGCTTGGCATTTTCCCTTCCTTGACCAAGTTGTTCACCCTCATATGTGTACCAAGCTCCTGATTTTTTAACTATGTCAAGCTCGGCACCGAGATCTATAACAGAACCCTCTCGGCTGATTCCCGCACCGTACATAATGTCAAATTCTGCTTGACGGAAAGGTGGTGCACATTTGTTTTTTACAACTTTTACTCGAGTGCGATTGCCTACTATTTCAGTTCCATCCTTGATTGCTTCAATTCTTCTTATATCGAGACGAACCGAAGAGTAGAATTTCAGCGCTCGTCCACCAGGAGTTGTTTCCGGTGAACCAAACATTACGCCAATTTTTTCACGTAATTGATTTATGAAAATGCAGATCGTCTTCGATTTGTTTAAATTCGAAGTCAATTTTCTAAGAGCTTGAGACATTAAACGTGCTTGTAGCCCCACATGTGTATCACCCATATCACCTTCTATTTCGGCTCGAGGGGTTAATGCTGCAACGGAGTCGATTACCACCACATCAAGGGCTCCTGAACGGATAAGCATGTCTGCGATTTCTAGTGCCTGTTCTCCTGTGTCAGGCTGTGAAATCAATAATTCATCTACATCGACACCGATCGCTTTGGCATAAACAGGGTCCATTGCATGCTCTGCATCTATGTAAGCGCATATCCCACCATTCCTTTGAGCTTCCGCTACAACATGTGTAGCTAGCGTGGTTTTTCCAGAACCTTCAGGGCCGAAAATTTCCGCTATTCGACCTCGAGGCATACCACCTATACCCAACGCAAGGTCAAGAGCCAGGGCTCCTGTAGGAACACTTTCCACAGACATTGAACCCTTATCGCCCATTTTCATGACCGCGCCTTGACCAAATTGCTTTTCGATCTGACCTAAGGTGTTATCGAGGGCTTTTACCCTTTCACTGCTGTCAGCCGCTCGAGCATCAAAATTATCTTGAGCCTCTTGAGTTTTTGTTCCCTTACCCGCCTTACTCATCTTATTTCTCCATTCATTTTTATTTATTACTGCTTTAACTAACAATAAGAAGCCTGTGTGACAGTCCTTATAACGGCCACTTAAACCTTGTTAATAACATAAGCGTAATTGCGAACATATGTTCGTTGCAAGCATTAAATGAAATTTTTTAAAAAATCAGCTTTTTTGGTAACTTTCTTCTATGACTTCAAATAACGAGAACTCCCAAACCGAAAAGGAACTCCTAAAGGAGCGTCTATCCGATATGTCTTACTACTGCACTCAAGAATCTGGCACTGAACCGCCTTTTACGGGTATATACACAGACGAAAAGACCCAAGGAACCTATAAATGTATTGTCTGTAATGAAAATCTTTTCCACAGCGCCGAAAAGTATGACTCGGGCAGTGGCTGGCCCAGTTTTTGGAGTCCTATCGGGGAGGAATCTCTGGACACAAAAATAGACAATAGTCACGGTATGCAAAGAATAGAAGTGACATGCGCATCATGTGGAGCACATCTAGGGCATGTTTTTCCCGACGGTCCTCAACCCACTGGGCAACGATTTTGCATCAACTCAGCCTGCCTGCAATTAATTCCTGATTAATCCAGAAAATTTAACTTTCAAGAAATCTATTTACGTGATTCAAGACGTTTGCGTAGAGCATTCAATACCGTAATTACAGTGAACTGTCTTATCTGAGATCTGTCAAAAGGAAATACAACCTTAAATGACTCAACTTCACCTTTTATACTGCTGGCCATCCAAACCGTTCCCACTTCTTCTCCCTCATGTGGAGATGGTCCTGCCACTCCGGTTACAGCAACTGAAACGTCCGCCCCTAAAACCTCACACACTCCTAGAGCCATAGCTTCTACAGCCTCCTGACCAACGTAAGAAATATCTTTCGGGACATTCAGCAAAGAACTTTTTAAACCCGCTTCATAAGTAACTACTGACCCAATGTAGGAATCGCTTGAACCCGGAATATCAGTCAACCTAGTTCCAATCATTCCTCCGGTAAGCGACTCAGCAGTGGCAAAAGTTAGTGACTGAGACTTGAGTAACCCTAGGACTACTGATTCCATAGTTTCGTTATCAATTGCAAAAATATACTCCCCTATCAACTCCCGCAAAACTTCCTCTTCTGCATCCAGGAGTAAATCTGACTTTTCCTTGTCAGATGCTTTCGCTGTAATACGAACCTTCACACCCTCTATGCCGCTCGCTTGGAAAGCAAGGGTCAATTCGCCATCACCGTCAAGGCGCTTTATCTCTTCCGCCAGATCTTCAGCTAGGCCTGACTCTGAGTGCCCCCACGTTTTTAGAACTCTAGAACTAATTACAGATTTGATTCCTGAACGTGAAACAAGATCAGGAATAACGGTTCCTTCCAGCATTTGTTTCATTTCTATTGGTACCCCAGGTACAACATAAATAACTTTTTCTTCACCTATTGGACAAATCAAACCTGCAGCAGTGCCAGGCATTTCTGGAATCGGCAGTGCGCCGACAGGAATATCAGCCTGCTTTAAATTATTCTCGGGCATTGTTCTTCCGCGATTAGCAAAACGATCTCTAATTTTCTCAACTATTTGCTCGTCTCTCTCCAACTCCACGCCCATCAACTCAGCCACGACTTCACGCGTCAAATCATCTTGTGTAGGACCGAGACCTCCGGTGATTATCAAAGCTTCTGCTCTTCCGAGTGCCGCTTCAAAAGTTTTTGACATTCTTTCGGGATTATCACCAACGACAGTTTGGAGATGGCAATCAATGCCGGCTTCGGCTAAACGTTCTGAAATCCAAGCTGAGTTGGTATCAACTATCTGTCCAAGCAAAATCTCAGTTCCAACTGCAACTATTTCACAACGCACGCAAGAACTCTATTCACCAGTGCTGCTAGTCGCAAGAATACCGTCTCGCAAATATTGGATTCCCGTTACAACAGTAAAAACAGCAGCTACCCAGATCCCGAGATCAACAGCCCATTGTGATTCTTCTAATGGAGGCATCACAGCAATCATTAAAGCAAGACCTTGAACAGTTGTCTTCCATTTTGCAGATTTACGTGCTGGGACTGCCAGACCTTGTTTTGCCACTTTCAACCGATACAAAGTAATAAAAATCTCCCTACCTGTAAGAATCAAAACGGGCAAATAATTAAACCTTTGAACTTCCACTAGACAAATAGCTGTACCGATGACTACAACCTTGTCAGCCAAAGGGTCAATAAAGGCGCCCCACTTGCTCACAGTGCCTCGAATTCGAGCCAAATAACCGTCCAGGATGTCTGATGCGGCCAGAACAAATCCCAAAAAAACTGCCATCCATGAAGTCCCAATACTTTTTTCTGCATTCAAGACCGACACGAATAATAGAGGGGAAAGTAACAAACGCGCTAAAGAAACCAGGTTTGCAGGACTTACAACAGTGGCTAATGGATGTCTGTAACCTTCTCCTTGATTTTTCAAAGCAATTCTGTCTCCAAATCTGGTCCTATAGCTCCATTTACAATCAAATCAACAAACTCTCCTACCTTGCAAGAATCAGGAACAGAAACGATCCCATCTATCTCTGGTGCTTCTCGATATGTTCTTCCGACACCGCGGGAATCAACCAAAACAGATACCTTCTCACCGATTAGAGAATCTCTTTTTAGAGAGGTTATCTCGTCTTGCATAGAAGTAAGTTCTTTCAGTCTTTCCAAAACTAAGGATCTGTCGACTTTGCCATCAAGACCTGATGCGTAGGTGTGTTGTTCATCACTAAAAGAGAAAAATCCGCACCAGTCCAACTGCATTTCCCTGACAAAATCAATTAGTTGATCGTGGTCTTCTTCTGTTTCTCCCGGATATCCGACTATGAAATTCGAGCGAAACACAGCCCCAGGACAACTTTCTCGGATTCTAGAAATCAAAGCCCTGAACTTTTCATCACCACCCCAACGTTTCATTCTCCTGAGAAGAGGTGAGGAAACGTGTTGTAAGGACAAATCATAATAAGGAACTGCTGAAGAGCTAATCGCCTCTATCAGCTGCGTATTTAACTCTGATGGGTAAAGGTAAAGAAGTCTCACCCATTCAACTTTTTCACCTATTTCCTCCATCAGGGGAATTATTGACTTTTGACCAACCCCTTGGTCTCGTCCATAAGCTGCAAGGTCCTGAGCAACAAGTACAACCTCCTTGACTTGCAAAGCTTCCACTTCTTCAATGATCGCATTTATTGACCTGCTACGTTGCGGCCCTCTAAAAGATGGAATGGAACAGTAACCACAAGCCCTGTCACAACCTTCCGCAATCTTAAGATACGCCCACGGTTTGTCAGAAGCAGGACGCGGAAGATTTAGAAGGTCTAATTCAGGGACATCGGTTTTTCTGCTCAACGAAACTGGGACGCCAAAACCTGCTACATGGTCAACTTCCGGCAAAGAGTCCTGTATTTCTCCCCCATATCTCTCTGCCAGACAACCGGTTACAACAATCTTGCTTTTTTCATTTCTAAATTCAGCAAGACTCAAAATCGTCTCTATGGATTCCTCTCTAGCTTCTTCGACAAAAGCACAGGTATTGACGACTATTAAATCTGCATCGTCAGGATGATCAGTAGATTCCATACCGTCAGCAAATAAAGTTCCTGCTATTTTCTCAGAATCAACTTCGTTCTTGGGACATCCAAGAGTAACGAGGTGAAATTTTGAACCGTTCTCCATCACTTCAGGCTAGACGCAAAGAAAGGCAAGAATTGATCAACCAGAGAGAGTTCTCACCATTTGCAAAAACAGAATTGCATAAATTGACAAGAGGGGCAAGGAATTCCATTTTGATATCGCTACTGGTCTTCTCATCATCCAATAAGCAAATAGGCATAGGAAGCACATTCCAACTAAGACTGAGCCATCCATAAATGGTTGTTCCGTGGGTCTATCTAAGCCAGCATGCGAGAGCATTATTGCACTTCCGACACCCAAACTGTTGAAAAGATTCGATCCGAAAAGGTTTCCTATAATCAGCCCCCATTCCCCTCTACGGGCTCCAACTAACGAAGTAACCAATTCAGGTAATGAAGTTCCGATTGCGATCAATGAGAACCCTATGAAACCACCTTCCCATCCGAATTCATTTCCAATTGAAACTGCTGAACTAACTATCCAACGTGGTGAAGACACAGTCAACACAAGGCCAATTATCATCACAATAAGCTCTCGCGACAGTGGCCAAGTGTGCTGTCTTGGTGGACTTTGAGGGAAAACTCCAGATTTTTTAAAGAAACGTAAAATTAAAAAATTTGTTATAAGGAAAATCGCAAAAAGTCCTATTCCTCCCAATGCAGAATTCAAATTGAAGTACACAACAGCCGCAAAAAACAACGAACCTATAAATGAATACCCGGCTTGTTCCCTCGTTCCATGGGGAGGAATGACATTACCCCAAATCAAAACTGGTATAGCTAAAACGAGCCCAAGATTAGCAACATTGGATCCGACTATGTTTCCGACGGCTAGTTCCACACCGCCGACTTCTTGTTGAAATACAGCTGTTAAAGATGCGGCCAATTCCGGAGCGCTCGTGCCAAACCCGACTAATAAAGCACCCACAAGTGCTTTGGGAACCTTGAACCTTTCAGCTAAACGCGCTGCGCCGTTTAAAAATTGATCTGCTGCAAACACTAATACGGATAAACCGATTATCAGAATGGAAAAATCTTTAAACACTGTTAAAAATTACCTAATTGACGCACCTAAAATTCTTCTCCGTCTGAAGTGTCATACTCTTCTGCTGCAATAAGGACCTCGCGAGCTTTTGAACCTGAAGAGGGTCCCACTACTCCTGATTCCTCAAGCAGGTCCATTAAACGGCCTGCTCTGGCAAACCCGACACGAAGCTTTCTCTGGAGCATTGAGGTTGAACCAAGTTGACTTGAAATAACAAGACTTCTGGCTTCTTCATACAGTTCGTCATCCTGCTCAGAAGAACTCGAAGCCGGTCTGGCAAAATCATCAGTTATATCAGCTACTGAATCATTCTTCACGGATGAAACTTCTAGGTCGGGCAAATCTTGATCGACTTCCTCTTCTTTTTTGCTTTCAATCTGTGACTTCCATGCTGCAACTATTTCACGCACTTCACTTTCTTCAACCCAAGCACCTTGAATACGTTGTGGCGTGCTTGAAGCCGGACCCAGAAGAAGCATGTCGCCTTTTCCTACAAGTCTTTCTGCTCCTTGTTGATCCAAAATTACCCTGCTATCGGCAAGACTGGAAACTGCAAAAGCTAGTCGAGCAGGAATATTTGCTTTAATTACACCCGTTATTACATTGACAGAAGGCCTCTGAGTAGCTACTACCAAATGGATGCCAACAGCCCTAGCCATTTGAGCCAGTCTGCAAATTGAATCTTCCACATCGCGAGCAGCAACCATCATCAGATCGGACAACTCATCGACTACAACCATTATGAAAGGTAGCCTTTCATACTCAGTGGAGTCACCCTCACCAAAATTTGTATCAGGTAATTCATCTCGGTCATACGCAGCGTTGTAACCACCTATATCTCTAAAACCACAGTTCGATAGAATGTCGTAACGTCTCTCCATCTCCCTCACAGCCCAGTGCAACGCATTTGCAGCCTTCTTTGGATCCGTCACTGGAGCTGTCAAAAGGTGTGGGACTCCTTCGTACTGTCCCATTTCAACTCGTTTTGGGTCAATAAGTATTAGTCGAACTTGGTCAGGTGTGGTTCTCATCAAAACAGAGGTGACCATCGCATTAATACAAGAGGACTTTCCAGCCCCTGTAGCACCAGCTATAAGAAGATGGGGAGTTGTAGCAAGATTGAGCATTAATGCTTGACCCTTGATGTCTCTTCCGACAGCCAATTCAAGAGGATGGGTGGCTTTTTTCGATTCCTTCGAATTTAAAATATCACCCAAAGCCACTACTTCTCTATCTTCGTTTGGAACCTCGATCCCAATTGCTTGTTGACCAGGTATAGGCGCCAAGATGCGAACGTCAGCAGCAGCCAATGCGTAAGCAATATCCTTATTTAAACTTGTTATACGTGAAACTTTGACACCTTCTCCCAGTTGCAAGGCGTACCTGGTGACCGTTGGACCTATTGTCATGTCGACCAAACGAGTGTCAACACCATGTGCCTCTAGTGCTTCCTGAAGCCTCTTTCCGCGCTCCTCTGCAGCCTTCGCGTCTACATCATGGGTGTCACTTCTAGAAAGAATGTCCAAAGATGGCAATGACCAAGATGACCCTTCAACTGCTTTACCTAGTTGGATCGTCAACTGTTCACTGCCCTTAATTGTTGACTTTGGTTTTGCTTTTTTCTTTTTGGGCTTGGGTTCGTTTTGAGGTTTTTCAAGAGTTTCAACAACTGTTTTCTCAGGAGGGCTTTCTTGGGCAGTATCTTCCTCTTGGATTTCGTTCGACGCCTGTCTCTGATCTAGCGAGCCAGGCGGTGTCAGCAATCCTCTGATCCAGTTAGTGAGTGCTCGACCAAACGAAACTATAACCAGTGCTATTCCTTTCAAAAGTTGCTTGCTTGCTAGCAAGGTTCCTTTCCCAGTAATTCTTGCAACTTCACGTGCTGAAATTCTCGTAGCAACTACGACAGATACCAATACGGATGCAACAAGCACCAAAACAGCCCCCCATGTTCCTATGGCTGCTTTTAGTCCTCCGCCCGCCGCAAGACCTAACACGCCTCCCGCAGCCCCTAGCTCATCGACTCCATCGCCAAAACCTGGACGACCTCGACCCAAATGCAGCAATCCAGAAATGCCTAACAGGCCAATAAACAGTCCAACGGGCAAACGCTTAGTTATTTCTCCAAATTCTGACCGCTCTCTGAACATCGCCAAGCCTGTCACGACCATTAAAACGGGTAAAACAAGTTTTATTATTCCAATTGTCCAACCAGCCGCCCCATCTACTAAATCTCCAACCGGCCCAGCCTGCTCCAAGTAAATCGAAAGACCCGCCAAAAGGCCACCCAAGACAAGCCCTAGACCTAGCATCTCGTTTCCGCGGCCGGCAAAAGCGGTCTTAAAGAACCTTTTTACAGCACTCTCCTGAATAAAAGGCGCCTTGGCTGAAGATGCTGATTTGCTTTTCTTAACAGCATCGACGTTTTGAGATTTTTCTTCGCCCATAGAAACCCTTACCACAACAGTTTTACGGTAGCACTAGGGCGTGACGGAGGGTATACATTCCTATTTTTAGTTGATTTCCACCAATGGAATAAGCACAGGGCGACGTCCTGTTTTTAAGTCCACTAATTTTCCCACTGCCCTTCTGACAAGTCTTATCAGTTCATTTTGGTCGAACACTCCGTCTTTGAGCGCAACATCCAAGACATTTCCTACTTCATCAATTATTTCATCTACTGTTTCGGCTTTATCTTCTAACTCAATCCAACCGAGAGTCTCTACAAAAGGAAGTTCTAAAAGCCTTTTCGCTTTTTTATCTACACGCGCGCGAATCAGGACGAAACCCTCACCACCTAAAGAAATCCTTTGTTTAACTAGTTCACTGCTAACTTCAACACCTCTGGCATCTACCATCAGGTACGAATCACTTACTCGGTCTTCGATTTGAATTCCGTTTTCATCCAAACGCACTCTGTCCCCATCAACACAACTAAGAACCTTGGAGGTATCCATACCTCTATTCAATGAAATTTTCTCATGTGCCAATAAGTGCGTATATTCGCCGTGAACTGGGACAAAAAACTCGGGATCGCTTGCTTCATGCAATGCCAGCAACTCTCCTGCTTTCCCGTGGCCAGTTGTATGAACTTTCAACTTTCCACTATGAACAACTTGCGCCCCTAGACGCGCTAAAGAATTATGAATTTTAAAAATGGATGCTTCATTTCCAGGTATAGGAGAAGAAGAGAAAATTACCGTATCATTTTTATCTATTTCTATCAGGGGGTGTCTGCCTTCAGACATCATAGAAATCGCAGCTCTTGGCTCACCTTGTGAGCCTGTACAGATGATACAAACCTTTGTTGATTTAGTTTTTTTCAGGTCTTTTTCATTCAAAATAATTTGATCAGATATTTTCAGTAAACCCAATTCGCGTGCCAGAGAGACATTCCTCACCATCGAGGGACCTAACACTGCTAATTTACGGCCAGTCTTTACTGCAGCATCAGCTACTTGTTGGATCCTATGGATGTGACTTGAGAACGTACCAACAATTATTCGACGCCCTTCATTTTCAATAAAAAGTTCCTCAATGATGGGGCCTATTTCAGATTCAGAACTGGACACACCATCATTTTCAGTATTCGTTGAATCTGCCAGCAGTAAACGAATTCCTTCTTCTTTGGAAACCTCTGAAACCCTCTTCAGGTCAGTGATCCGGCCATCTACAGGATTTGGATCAAGTTTAAAATCGCTTGAATGCAAAACCACCCCTTGAGGGGTTCTGAACAAAGTCATGAGGCCGCCAGGAGTTGAATGAGTTACAGGTAGGAATTCGCATTTAAATGGACCTATTGAATGAGTTTCATTGTCTCCAACCTCTACAAGCGGGGGAATTTTAACGTCATGACTTTCTAATTTCGATTTAACCATCCCGATAGTGAAAGGGGATCCATATATCGGCACTGAAATTTGACGAAATAAATATGGAATTGCTCCAACATGGTCCTCATGCGAGTGGCTCAATATGCACCCTTCTATGTCGTCTGTCCTTTCAAGGAGCCAACCGAAATCTGGGAGAATTGAGTCAACACCAGGGTGTCTGTAGGGAAATAATTGTCCACAATCAAGAAGCACAATGCGTTTGTCCAGCTCTATTGCTGCGCAATTCCTTCCTATTTCACCCAATCCACCCAAGAAGGTTATATGTACTGGACTTTGCAAAACCTTACTTCTCGTTTATTAACCGCGTCCTAAGCCACTTAAAATTCCACGTGCCTTATCAGCTAACCACTCTGGCTCAGGGCCCATCGGCAACCGGCAGTCCCCTCCAGGTAAATCAAGTATCTTCATCATCGCTTTTGTAGGTATTGGGTTTGGTGTGAGATCACCCGATTCAAATTCATATGAAGGTAGAAGCCTTTGATTGATCTCAGATGCACGAAGAAAATCGCCTTCAAAATAAGCTTTCATTAATTCTGCAGTTTCTGGTGTGGACCAGTGAGAAGCAACGCTTACCGTGCCGACGGCACCAACAGAGAGAAGTGGTAAAGTCAGCGAATCCTCACCGCTATAAACCTCGAAACCCTCTGGGGCGGCAGTTATCAATCTTGCAGTCTCAGCAACATCCCCTGCTGCATCTTTCAACGCAACAATATTGTCTACTTCATCTGCTAATTGCAAGATTGTAGAAGTATCAATTTTTCTTCCTGATCGAATTGGTATGTCATAAAGCATCACAGGTAAATCAGTCGATTTTGCTATTGCCGAAAAATGAGACAACAAACCTAACTGTGAAGGCCTGTTGTAATAGGGGGTAACTGTAAGAATCCCCGAAGCTCCTACCTCAGTACAACGCTCCGTCAATTCAATAGCTGCCCTTGTATCGTTACTGCCTGCTCCAGCTATTACAGGCACATCAACTGCCTCAACTACAGAAGCAATCAAGCCTATTTGCTCTTCGTGTGTCAGAGTTGGAGACTCTCCAGTTGTACCAGCAATAACCAAACCTTCATTTCCTTGCTCCACAAGCCATTTTGCGAGTTTTTGCGCTCCTTCGATATCAAGCGAACCATCTTCGTCAAAAGGTGAGATCATTGCTGTGAGAACTCTGCCAAAACGTGGTGTCATTTTGCTTAACCTTCTCTTCCCTATTCAGCCGAGCTTTCAGATGCTCTATCTATACCGAGAGTTGACAAAAGATTTTCATGCAACTCAAACCAGACAGTGTGATAAGACTCGATCATGGGCTTGGTAAACCAATCAACTTCGCCTTCCAGAACGAGATTTAAAGCATAAGTAAATCGGTCACCGTAGCTTGCAAAACGCTCCAAACACTCTTTGAGATCGGAACAAATTGGCTGTACATGGTTATCCAACTCAACTAAACGGTTTATAACCCCACTGTCATATTCAGAATCAGAATGATCATTTATCACCTGCTCTTCTTCACTACCCTCTGGTGAGGGTCTCAGTTGCCAATCCGTACAAAGACTCAAAAAACCTGCATTGACTTGAAGAAACTCTTTATAGGCATTTTCGATTTCTGAACGAATTCCCAAGCCATCAATCTCTGAGGCCAAAAGTTCCTCTCCGTAAGATCTCCCGTCCGGTGTAAGCATCCACATAGCTTGATTTTCTCTGTAAATAACTTTGCCCTCTTCTGCAAATCCATTGAGCAACTGAAGAACGTCTTCTTCAACTAATGAAACACTCTCGGACACGGTTTCAGTAGTGGCGAACCCTTTAACCCTGATTGCTTGTAGCGCAAGGAGAGCATTTTCACTTATATTCGACATGTAATCACGCTACCAGTCGATCATCAGCTACGACGCGTCTGAGGACTAAAGGGTAGCCAATTAAACCTATTACTGAAAAAATAAACCATTGAACCGCGTAAGCGAGATGTGGACCTTCTGTTAATTCAGGCGGATCTAGTCCAAGCGGCCACTGGTCATCGGATTTTTGCGTTTCTTGAAGATATACGGGTAACAGTGACACATCCCATTCGTCACTCAACAAGTCGATATCGATTCTATTTATCTCATTGCCATTAAGTTTTCCGTCAGAAAAAGGGAGCATGACGAATCCATTTATTTGGACCTCCCGTGAAGCAGGTTTCCATGTTTCTGATTGGTCGTTATTGAATATTTTACTAGGCAAGTAACCCCTATTTACTGCAACGTAAGAAACCGGTTCAGTAGTTAGCTTAAATAGAGTTATAACCTCTACCCCTGGAGCGCCATCGCGGGATCTGTTTATCAAATAAAATTGATGGTTTTCATCAAAAGTCCCTTTGGCTGTAACGGGCAAAAAATTTTGGGTAGTACCGATTCCACCTGAAACTACAGTATCTATTTTGATTGGGTCACTATTGATGACTTCCGATATCTGAGAATTGTTAGACTTACGTTCTTCCAGTCTTCTAAGTTGCCAGAAGCCGAGATTTATTGTTGAGACAATCAAAGCCAAAACAAAAATATGTGAAATTATCCAACTGGGTTTCAATAAACGGCGGGAACCAAAAATCATTCAATTCCAAGCAATTTCTCTAATCCAACAGTTAAGCCATTAGAGAGACCACCTACTCCTTTGACTGCCATTAGAACCCCCGGCATAAACGATTCCCGATCAGTTGAGTCATGACGTATAGTCAACGTTTGTCCAGTTGAACCAAGTATTACCTCTTGATGGGCAACCATTCCCTGCATTCGAACTGAATGAATAGGTATTCCTTCTAGCTTTGCTCCTCTGGCTCCCAAAATATTTTCCTTAGTTGTCGGGTCGTTTTCCCATTCATCAGAAGCTGCATGCATCATTTCTGCTGTTGCTAATGCCGTGCCGGAAGGAGAATCTATTTTCTGATTGTGGTGGTACTCAATAATCTCCGCAGTCTTGAACCATGGAGAAGCGGTGGCTGCAAAGTGCATCATCAAAACTGCTCCTATTGCAAAGTTTGGAACGACTAAACAACTGCTTTTATCGAACTTTTGGTCAATCCATTCGAAATCTTGCTCAGAGAGGCCGCTTGTTCCTACTACCGCATCAATTCCCTCTTCTGCTAGTAGTGGCAAATTTGTTCTCGAGGCTTCAGCCACGGTGAAGTCAACTACTACGTCAACTTTTGCTTTGAAAAAGTCGCCCAATTCACCGCTTAAAGTCACTCCATCGAAGCTAACTTCTGCACTATCAGCATTTAGATCCACAGCAGCCGAAAGCTCCACAGATTCATCACTCATCACAGCAGAACACGCTGTTTGTCCCATACGGCCTGCTGCACCTAAAACTCCTACTTTTAAAGATGTTTTTCCCATAGGTTCGAGGTTAGTACTTCGGACAGGTTTGTTGGAATTGTTTAAATCAAATTAAACAGGAATAAGTCTGCTATCTTCTTTTGCGGTTACCGCTTCTCCTAGACGAACTTTTACCCAAGTCACCGTGAACAGCCTCTAGTTCAGCTTGAAAAGCGTCTTCAAAAGAGGCTGATGCCTTGACTTTGCTTTCTGTCTCGTTAGACCCAGAGTCAGTTTCCTTTTGGTTGTAGTCTTCTTCGTCAAAGGATTCATCATCATTCATATCGATATTTTCTTCCTCTTCAGAAGTATCTGATGAAGTTTCCTCGTGGTTGCTACTCTCTTCACCGTCCAAAATAGGACGTAAAGAAATTTTCCCATTCGGGTCTATATCTTCAACCTCAACTTCAATGGCGTCGCCAAGTTCAAGAACGTCTTCAACTTTGTCGATGCGTTTTCCTCCACCCAGTTTAGAAATGTGGACCAATCCATCCCGTCCAGGGAGTATGTTCACAAAGGCTCCGAACTTAGTTATGTTTACTACTCTTCCCTCGTAAATTTCTCCAACATTTGCTGAAGGAGGGTCGACAATTAACATTATTTGTCTCTCTGCTTCAGTGACTTTCTCTCTATCAGGTGATGCTATAGACACGATTCCAGACATGCCGTCATCATCAACAGCAATCTCAGCTCCGGTTTCAGCCTGAATGGTGTTGATCATCTTTCCTTTTGGTCCAATTACTTCACCAATTTTTTCTACAGGTATTTCAAAACTGAGAATTTTTGGAGCGTTTTCACCTACATCTTCACGTGGCTCGGGTATGGCTGAAGTCATAACTTCTAATATCTTCAATCGAGCCTCTTTAGCTTGGTTCAATGCGTCAGCGAGGACATCTGCGGGAATACCATCGATTTTGGTATCTAGTTGCAGAGCTGTAACAAACTCAGAAGTGCCAGCAACTTTGAAATCCATGTCACCAAAAGCGTCTTCGGCCCCCAAAATGTCTGTAAGTGTTACATATTTGCCGTCCTTATAAATCAATCCCATAGCTATACCGGCTACTGGAGCCTTGATAGGAACACCGGCGTCCATCATTGACAAACTGGATGAACAAACAGAGCCCATTGAGGTTGACCCATTTGAAGAAAGAACTTCGGAGACCAAGCGAAGTGTGTAAGGGAACTCTTCGAAACTCGGTACTACAGGGAAGAGGGCCCTCTCAGCGAGAGCGCCATGCCCTATTTCTCTCCGCTTCGGTCCTCTCATGAAACCAGTTTCTCCGGTTGAAAAAGGCGGAAAATTGTAATGATGCATGTACCTTTTTCTTTCAATCGGATCAATTCCATCAATCATCTGATCCATCCGACCAGTTCCCAAGGTTGTTATGTTCAGAACTTGAGTTTCACCTCTCTGGAAGAGACCTGAACCATGAGCCGTGGGAATAACTCCTACATCTGATGTAAGCGCTCTGATGTCGGATACTCCACGTCCGTCGATTCGGACACCTTCATTAACTATCCGATCTCTGACAGTTTCCTTAGTTACTGATCTGATTGCTGCGGAAATCTGTTCTTCAGCGCCTTCCACTTCTTCGAAATCAGTGATTATTTCGCTCTTGATTGCCTCTTTAAGTTCCGCTTCAGCATTTTGTCTTTCTGATTTGTCAACGATAGTTTGAGTGGCTGCAATTCTCTCCGACCCTGCAGTTTCGACAGCATTGAAAATTTCTTTGGTGTAATCGGAAAAAGCTTCGTATTCCATTACTTCAGAATTACCTACTGCTTCAACCAGTTTTTGTTGCAGTTCAATTACTTCCTTTATGAATTGCTTGGAAAATTCAAGACCGTCGGCAAGTACAGATTCATCTACAAAAGGTGCACCTGCGTCATAAACATCACAAGTTGCCTCTGTCCCTCCGGCTTCTACCATCATGATTGCAACATCTCCATCTTCCAGCAGACGTCCAGCCACAACCATTTCAAATGCTGAATCGGCAGCCTCTTCATAAGTTGGATGCGGAATCCATTCCCCTGAAGACGCCCAAGCAATTCGAACTGCCCCCACAGGACCATCAAAAGGAATTTCAGAAATCATAAGAGCTGCTGATGCGCCATTCAAGGCCAATACATCATGAGGGTTCTCCATATCAGCTCCCATTACGGTACCGACAATGTGTACCTCATTGCGGAAACCTTCTGGAAACATAGGTCTTAAAGGTCTGTCAATCAGTCGACAAGTTAAAATTGCCGATTCTGACGCTCGACCCTCACGCCTGAAAAAAGATCCTGGTATCTTCCCAGCGGCATACATTCTTTCTTCAATATCAACTGTCAAGGGGAAAAAGTCAGCACCTGCTCGAGCTGATTTTGCACCGGTTGCGGTCACCAGAACGGTTGAATTGCCTAGTTGAGACAAAACCGCTCCTCCTGCTAATCCGGCCAGACGTCCTGTACCGAAAGTAATTGTCTTTTCTGTCCCTGAAAATGTATGGGATACGGAAATTGGTTCATTCATTATTATTCTCTTCTTTTCTCTTCTTCACCTGTTCGAAACATTTCCGATCAGGGCGACACCAGTCGATGAAAACTAATTTCTAAAAGCTGCTCATCGCTAGAGTCTTTTTTTACTTGTTCCTTAATCAAATACCATTTTAGGAACTTTTTAATCAAACGCCTTAACGACGTAAACCTAACTTTGTGATAATCGACCTGTAACGCTCAACATCATTTTTTTCTAGATAATCAAGCATTCTCCGCCTTCGGCCGACCAGCATCAACAAACCTCTTCTACTGTGATGGTCCTTTTTATGAACTTTCAAATGCTCAGTAAGGTGGTTAATTTTTCCACTCATCAAAGCAATCTGGACTTCTGGAGAACCAGTATCGCTCTCATGCAGCTGGTGCTCAGAAATCATCTCAGACTTAACAGGCGTACTACTAGACATATATTCCTCTAATTCGGATTCAAACCTTGAAAACTTATACCTTCAAGGCTATAGGAGAGATCGGAGTCTCGAACCCGACCTCAAGCAATCCCCCTTGGATTACCTACAAACATTGATCCTATCAACGCTTAAGCTGCAGCACACCTAGCTAGAGATTAGTTCTTTATATCGTCTCCGCCACTCCAATGAAGGCTTATCAGCTTGAACATCCACTAATGCACCGTGTTCTAGTGGAAGTCGACCTTTTAGTTTTTCTAACATCATTTGGTCTTCCAAAACTACGGCTAGTTCCAATTCAAGTACTTCATCAGCAATTGTTCGGTTTGGAGCCACCAACGCGTTCAGGTCGTCGTTACGCCAAAGTACAAAAGTGTATGCGGACTTGCCTTCCTGTATCGGAGCTGCGGTCATAAATAGTTTTTGTTCTACACCTGTCTCATAGCTCATTGTGCTCAGGACGGAGAAAGGTAAAGCAAATCCTGTAGTCATGAAAAGCTTTAGGACATCATCTCCCCCTCCAGACATAACTTTTGTAGCGCCAACATTGTTTATCTTCACTTCGTAGCCATAACCAAAGAAAGTCTCATCTAGTTGTTCTAGATTAATTTTTGGCACAACCGTTTCTTGCTCGATTCCAAAAGTGCCCCTATGTGTATATGGGAAATGAGAAATGTCGAGCATGTTGTCAATCATTCGCGTGCTGTCAACGTTCCAGATCTGCATTTCTGTATTAATGCGTGTGAAGGAATCGTCATTCTCTGCTACTACCTCAGGTATTGGAGAATGAGGGTCTCCTGGACACATCCAAATCAAACCATATTTTTCTTGAGTTTGTATAAATTCCAAATGGGCTTTAGGAGGAATGGGTAAATTTTTTTGAGCTGAAGGGATTTCTAAACATTGCCCTTCATCTCCAAATAACCAGCCGTGATAGGGGCATCTTAAACAACCTTCTTCTAGATGTCCTTTTGACAAAGGAGCCTGCCTGTGTGAGCAGATATCTAGAGACGCTCCGATTGAACCATCTGGGGTGCGCCACAGAACATAGTCCTTTTCTAAAAGTTTCACAGAAAGGATGTCAGATTCTAAAGACTTACTGGTAGCTACTGCATGCCAGTAATTTTGCAGGATTTGATATGAATCAGACATCTATTTATCTTCCATTTGCTTCTCATAGCGGTTAACAAGCCAAGAATTAAATTGCGGTATAACGGCCTCTTGCCAGGAGTAGTGGGCTCGGTTTGCAAAACGTGAACTCAATCCCAAGTGAGTAGCAATATTTGTTGGTATATCTTGACGATTAAAATAGCCAACTCCCCTTATTGCGGCTTCAAGCAATTCATCAAATAAGGGGATTTCAAGAACTTCTTCTGGGAATAAGTAGGCCATACTGAGTTCGTGTGTTTCGGGACTGGTTGGATTAACTGTGAACCAAAATGCAGAATCTGATTGCATTCCAATTAAAAGAGTTGGGGGAACGAAAGCGAATACGACTCTTTGTCTCTCTTCATCAGTTAAGTTTGGAAGAGGCGGAAAAAGGGCTTTGTAAGTTGGATTAAAGCCTCCATCCATTTCCAAGGACGGATTAAATCCAAACATTGCTCCATCGCCTTCTTCAAAATCTGAATATGAGGATGGTGTCCCAGGAGCTCCTGCTGAGGGTGCCCAATCATGGATACCTTTGTGGAGACGGCTGTTATGGTACATCTCCATAAAATTCTCTATCATGATCTTCCAATTAAATGGGACATCAGGAATTACTGCAGGGTCTACGGTTTTGAGTGAGGAAAGATCGTAATTCCTTACTGCCTTTTCAAGTTTTCCCAAACTCGGGCCTAAAGGATCTGCATTGATGTCAAAATTTACAAATATAAAGCCGTTCCAGATCTCCAAAGCGATATTTTCAAGACTTGTATCTTCTGCTTTGAAACAGTCCGTCTCTTTCATTTCAGGAGCTCCTGTGAGCTGGCCCTCTAAATTAAATACCCACCAATGGTAGGGGCATCGAAAGTATCTCACGTTGCCTGAAAGAAATTTGGTGGGCTCAAGCATATTCTCATCATCTATTCCATCAAGGTCTGCTGTAACGCACATACCTCTGTGAGGACAAACTGATGACATTGCTCGTATCTCAGATTCTGAATTTCTTACAACAATTATTGGTTCTCCAGCTGGTGTTGCAGAAAAATAATCTCCTACTTCCTGAACCTGTTCTTCCCGTCCCACGCAAAGCCATTCGGACGCGAATACGGCTTCACGTTCGAAAACAAAAAAATCGGGATCGCTATATACCTTTGGAGGTAATCCGATCGCATCTCGATAAGTTCCACGCGACTTAAGCAACTCTTCAAGCTCAATTGGACTTTCCACACAACCCCCCTCTGTTAATAATGAAATATACCTTAAAGACAATTGGTCAGACAATCAGACCTTTTGGTATTCTGTGGATTCCGTTCGATTAAGGAGAACCATGACATACCCTAATATTCTAGTTTTCGTTGACTTTCCTACCGATGATGTTGAGGCTGCAACTGATTTCTATAGCAAAGTTTTTAATTGGGAAATAGAAACACGTATACCCGGTATTTTTAACCGAATCGTACCTGGTCAAAACTTTAAATTGGATGATGGAAGTCAGGGACCCACAGGCAATCTGCATATGGGTATCTACAATGCAGCTAACGCTCGACCACATCCGAACCCTGAGCCTTCTGAACCTACGGAGTTGAGTTCTGGAGGTAGATCTATCAGAGCATGGATTATGGTCAGTGATGATGACTCTTTTGATCGGATCTTAGACGCAGCGGAAGAACTCGGAGCTACCATTTTGTGGAGAAATCACTTTTGGACTGAATTTGGTGGTGCTAATGCATCGTTTATAGACCCTTGGGGTAATCAGATAAATCTCTGGCAGCATCTCGAAGGCGTTGAAGTTGATGAGGACACGCATCAGGTGATTGGAGAAGCATTAATCCCAGATGGCTGGACAATTGAATAAGAGTGAAGACATGACAGGCGAAACTACATACGATGTTCATCCACCTGAGCCGCGTTGGACCCATGTGGCATTGCGCGTGAACGATATCAACGCGACGATTGAGTGGTACACCACCAATACCCCAATGTCTTTGATCACAAGACGTGAGGATGAAATGGGCTATGCCGCTTGGTTGGGGCATGCCGATAATCCTGCTAGCCCATTTCTACTAGTTGTATCCCAATTTTTCCCAGGGAAGGACCCTTTCGAAGGTGCCCCTCATACTGTTCTTGGGCCTTTCGCTCATCTAGGAATAGAGTTGCCTAGCTTAGAAGCCCTTCAAGAACTTGAAAAGAAACTCTCTGCGACAGGTTCTGTTGCAATGCCCTTAACCGAGTTGCCTCCACCTATCGGTTGGGTGTTTATGGCCAAAGACCCTGATGGGAACACTCTCGAGTTTTCTTTTGACCAAGGTGTCTACTCAACTTTTCAAGAATTAATTAGTGAAAAATGATACGAGAATGGAACCTATAGAAGTTGCCAAATCATACTTAAGCTCATTCTCTAAAGGTGATGCTGATTTCATAGCTCAACACGTGGATGATGATTTTGAAAATATCCATACAAGCGCTTTGGGTGAACCATGCACAGGTCGGACTACATACAGAAATAACTTAAACGGTTTCTTGGAAAAGTTTCAAGGTATCAGCTATGAGCTTGAGGAGGCGGTTGCTGATGGTGAGCGAGTATTTACCTCTTACATGATGAGAGCTGATGTCGATAATACCCCCATAGAAATCAAAGGCGTTTTCTTATTTCATATCTCAGAGGGTTTGATCAAACGAAGGGTTGACTACTTTGACAGTCTTACTTTTTTGAAACAGATGGGCATGTCAGATGGATTCGGAGAAAAGTGAATATGGAATTTGCACCAACTATCGATTTAAGCCCTGCATTTGAAGGCTCTAATTCAGATCGTCTTGAGATAGCAAAACGTATTGACTCTGCATGCAGATCGACAGGTTTTTTTATAGCAGTAGGCCATGGGGTTGATCCAAAACTCTTGGAGGATGTTATTAATTCGTCACGGGATTTCTTTCATCTACCTGTATCTGAGAAAAGTAAAGTAGCCCCGCCAGGACCCAATCATTTCCGTGGATACTTGGGGCTTGACACAACTGCTCTTGCTTCTACCCTTGAAATAGAAACCCCTCCTGACCTTTGTGAGTCTTTTAATGTAAGTAGATTTGATGATCCAGTTTTACGTTCCAAGCTTCAACAACCTGGAGCAGAAGCTGTTTTCTGTGAAAACCTCTGGCCAGAAGAGCCTGTCGAGTTAAGACCTGCTTATGAAGCTTATTTTGCCAAAATGGAGAATCTCTGTGCAGAGATTCTAAAACTTATGGCAATTGCTCTTAATCTCGAAGAGAATTGGTTTAAAGACAAGTTCGATAACCCCACTTCGCTTTTAATGTCCAACTGGTATCCCCCCGTCGATGGTGAAGTGCCTTCTGGTCAGCTCAGACGCGGAGAGCATACAGACTATGGCGCTTTCACGATTGTTGCACCTGAGCAAATACCAGGTCTTCAAATTACAGTCAATGACCAGTGGGTTGACGTGGATCTTGTAGAAGATGGCTATGTCATTAACATAGGTGACCTAATGGCAAGATGGACAAACGACAGGTGGACATCGACCCTCCACCGTGTCGTTCTTCCGGATGATCCTTCTCATCGCAAACGGGATCGGATCTCTATTCCATTTTTTTTCCAGCCCACTTATACAGCTGAGATAAAAACTATCCCAACAACTCTTACTGAAAAAAAAGAAACTTCTTACGAACCAGTAATTTCGGGCGAATGGATTACGGCGAAGTCGATGTCTATGCTCGAGTAGAATACGAGCTATCCGTTGATCATCTCCACAAATTGTCTCTTCCATTCAACAGAGGCTTTATCTGCTTTTACATTTGCCAGATCGGTTTGACCGAGAGGCATTGACCCACTTAGTCGTTCGAGCATTACCCTGTCTTCCTCCCCAATCGCTCGATCAAAAGAGATAATTTCTTCTTCAGGGATCTGAAAATCATCATTTCGCCATACCACGAAAGTGAAATACGAATTTATTTCATCTATAGGCGTGGAAAGCAACAAGATTATGTGTTGCAGGCCAGACTCATAGGCAATGGTACTCCTAACATTAAAAGGCAGATTGAATCCTGTAGTCATAAATCTTGAAACTACTTCCTCTTCAGATCCCGAGACAGACTTTGCTTCACCTGGGTTTGCAGCTAAAACGTCATATTCATAACCGAAAAAATATTCATCGAGTTCTTTCAATTCGATAGGCGGTGATTCTTTCTCCTGAACGGAACCAAAGGTTCCAGTGTGAACAAAAGGAAAATGAGTGATATCTAAAAAATTGTCAACCATTCTGGTTGCAGCTACTTCCCAACTCTGCATTTCAGTATTAATTCTCCTAAATGAAGAGTCGTTATCCTGCTCGATTTCAAATAAGGGTTTCTTGGGCTCACCAGGCGAAAGCCAAACCAATCCATACTTTTCAATGGTGTTGAAAGTGTTGAGGTGTGCCTTAGATGGAATAGGTAAATCTGGAGACGCGGAGGGTATCTCTTTACACTCCCCTCTTTCCCCGAAAAGCCATCCATGATAAGGGCATCTCAAGCAGCCTTCATCTATATGGCCTTCCGTTAGAGGCATTTGGCGGTGGGGGCATAATTCATTAGCAGCCACCAAGGATCCTTTTCTGTCTCTCCAGATCACATATCTAGAATTCAATAGCTCTACCGAAAGAGGTTTTTCATTGATTTCCTTGGAAAGGCCTACGGCATACCAATGGTCTAAAAGGCCTGTATTTTCAGTCAAACAGTCGAAGGTATTAGACATTTAACAAGCTTTTTTTCTTATTTGCATAAGTCAAACTTACTGCATCTATTCTGTTGTTGTGACAAAAAATAAATCAAGTCTGGTTGTGGGAAAGACTGTTCTTACCATGAATGAAGAACGTCAAATCATTAATGACGCTGCCATAAAAGTTACCAACGGACGAATAGCGGAAATAGGTAAAAGAGAAGAAATCTTAAAGAAGAACTCTGATTTAGTCATACATGGTGGTGACAACTTCCTGTTAATCCCCGGATTGATAAACGCACACCAACACTTAACAGGTGACCGGCTTATACGATCGTGCATTCCCGATTCGATCACAGATAATGAAGCCATTTTTGATTGGGCCATACCCATTCATGAAGCCCACACATCAGAGGACGATGAAATTTCAGCAACCCTTGTATTAGCTGAGAGCGCTCGAAATGGTATCACTTTCACAGTTGAAGCAGGCACTGTAGCTCACCCAGGTTCAGTTTTAAAAGGTTTTGAAAACATTGGTGTTGGAGGAACTCTGGGGTCTTGGGGTTGGGATGTCGGCGACGGTCCTTACTCAGGTAAGACAGTTGACGATGTTTTAA
>DBFL01000094.1:0-159 GCA_002294285.1 Candidatus Neomicrothrix sp. UBA881 | reverse complement strand
TCGCCAGCTTGATGTTCTCGAATTGACAAAAGAACACCCTTCTGTGAAAGGTTGGGTAACTCTCGTAGGTCATGATCTAATGTCTGATGATTTACTTAAGAAGGCATCAGAACTAGCAATAGAAAACTCAACAAATCTAACTTTTCACTTGTCTCCGAA
>DBFL01000045.1:4448-5183 GCA_002294285.1 Candidatus Neomicrothrix sp. UBA881 | reverse complement strand
AAAAGTTTTCTTTTGAGGAAGGTGACGGTGCGTGGCGTGCTAAGTATCGCAACGGGACAGGATACGGCTCTGGTACAACCCCCTCTTTAATGGGAGATGATCCACTGGAAGACAGATTCGTTGTCATTGGTGATGGTGACGAAGTTGTTAACATCACTCTTTTTTGGAGAGATTCAATTCCTGCTGATTGGAAAGGTTTGCCAGGTGCACCATCAAGGAGAATTGCTGGTTTGGGACCAGCTAACATGGGTGATCCGGCTGTGAAAGCAATACAAACTGAGCAGTCCATTACAGTTGCTGGCTATGGGGCGATGACAGTAAATAATGAACCCAGCAGCATTCCAGATTGGTTGCCTGAAAGGGGAGCAAGATTATTGTCGTTCTTTTTAGGTCACTATCCTGAATTCACTCCGTACGGGCTTCACAAATATGAATGGTTTCCTGAAACAAAAGAGTTGCGTGAATCATGGGTTAATAGAGAGGTCAGTTCCCCCAATTCAGTGCCTTATGTAGGGATCGGCAGTAACACGGTTTACACCTGTGGTACACGTAATGGACAGTGGACAATAGAAGTATTGGATTGGTCTACCGGAAAGAGTTTGGGGTACTGGATTACTGGGAGTAGCCATTTTAATACCCTTGGTTCTGGGATTCAGTTAGACAATGAAGGTCGCATAGTTTTCGGCAGTATCTTTGGAAAAAGTAGAATCATGCAACTACCAAGTAACAAGGCTC
>DBFL01000045.1:1817-4049 GCA_002294285.1 Candidatus Neomicrothrix sp. UBA881 | reverse complement strand
TCTTTAGATTCTTGCCCGAGTGGCGGAATTGGCAGACGCGAAGGATTCAAAATCCTTTGGCCGTAAGGTCGTGTGGGTTCAAGTCCCACCTCGGGTACAAGTTCACTTTCTGTGATTTGCTTCTGCTTTTCCGACGTAGTCGGTTATGAATCCTCGTAAGGCTGTTGTGTCAAAATTTTTACATGAAATTTTCCATGTCCACGCAGTTCCTATGACAGGAATATCTAAAGTTGGATTAGGTGAAACTATTACATTGTTATTCGCCAATAAAGTTAGTTTTCCGAGGTTATTTTCAATTCTGTTGGGGTGATATTGAACTATGACACCACCAGACTCGAGAAAAGCAACTTGTTCAAGAGGACTCAAAGTAAAATCGTAAACTCCACCAGCTGGCGCTATGGGATAATGAGGTCCTGAAGTGGGTGGACTGCTGTCCCATACTGCGCCGACGCTCTCCAACAAATGAAGAGAAGAGGAAGCGCTTAAAGGCTCCTGACGAGGTATGTCACAATCTGATTCTGCAGTACATGCCGTTTGTGTCAAAAGAAGTAAAAGTAAATTTACACAAACAAAGAATTTTCTCACAAAACCATTTTGCCTCAAATACTACAAAGTAGCTAAAGCTAAGCCCGTGCTTATCTGGCATAGAATAAGAGAACTATGTTTGGAAAATCCTTAGAAAGACGTTTAGGGGAGATAACGCGCCGGATCAAAGAAGAAAAAGAAGAACTCTTAATAGCAGAAGAACAGCTTTCCATGCTTTTAAATGAGGCAGACGAGGCACGAATAAGATCACTGGTTTCTGAAACAGCAATATCAGATCATGAAAGAAGAGATTCGGCTAGACAAGCTGAGAACATGGGAAATTACTGTCTTAAAATCAAAAATGAAATCAACAGACTAGAAAATCTACAAGACAAAATGTTAGACAAACTAACTATGGAAAAAAATGATGGATCAAGTAAGAGTAGTTATAGCTGAAGACGAGGCAATAATAAGGCTGGATCTTCGTGAAACTTTGGAGAGTTCCGGATATATAGTTGTCGCTGACACTGGCAGAGGTGATGAAGCAGTAAAACTTGTAAGCCATCATAAACCTGACGTAGTGATACTCGACGTGAAAATGCCCGGTGTAGATGGAATCCAGGCAGCTAGAGAAATAGCATCAGTCGAAGACACCGCTGTCGTTATACTCACTGCCTTTAGCCAACGTGAGCTCATAGATGAAGCTGTGGATGCTGGTGCACTTGCATATTTAGTTAAACCATTTGAGCAGAGCGATTTAGTTCCCGCTATAGAAATAGCACGACGACGTCATCAAGAAATGCGCGAACTATCAGATCAAGCCAAAACCCTGGAAGAACGGCTCGAAGCAAGAAAACTAATTGAAAAAGCTAAAGGCTTCTTGGTGGAAAAAAATTCTATAAGCGAAAATGAAGCTTTTAAATTCATCCAAAAAACAGCAATGTCAACGAGAAAAGCAATGGTTGATATAGCCCAGGAGATTATTTCAGAAAACCTTGAATAGTAATATTAAGCATTCTTAAGTCACGGAGACTATTGTCAGATCGTGCCTGATTTAATGATCATCGACGGAAACTCACTTACATACAGAGCCTTTTTCGCACTTCCTCCTGAAATGGCTACGAGTAAAGGTCAGACAACAAACGCTGTTTATGGATTCGGAGCGATGCTCGTAAATCTGATCAAAGATCAAAATCCGGAAAAAATAGTTGTCGCGTTTGACAGGCGTGAAAAAACTTTCCGGCATAAAAAACATGCTGCATATAAGGCAAATCGCGAAAAGCAACCCGATATTTTATATGAGCAAATTCCCTTAGTGAAAGAAATGGTGAACTTACTTGGCTACACAGTAATTGACGCCAAAGGCTACGAAGCAGATGATGTAATTGCGACCTTAGCGACAATGGCACGAAATGCTGGTGAAAATGCAATCGTTGTAACTGGAGACAGAGATGTCTTTCAATTGGTCGAAGACCCATTCATACAGGTTCTTTACAACAAAAAAGGTGTTTCAGATTATGTCCTGTATAACGAAGAAGGCATTTTCGAAAGAACTGGTGTGACACCTGAAAAGTATGTCGACTACGCGGCGCTACGAGGAGACAATTCAGACAATCTGCCAGGCGTGCCAGGAGTGGGAGAAAAAACAGCAGCGAAATTAATCACTCAGTACAACGACTTAGAGGGAATTTTTACAGCAACTTCCGA
>DBFL01000045.1:0-1414 GCA_002294285.1 Candidatus Neomicrothrix sp. UBA881 | reverse complement strand
ATTCGAGATGTGCCACTGGAAATCAAATTTGAGGAAATTGAAAATCGTGTAATCAACGAAAAAGCGATAAATGATTTCCTCGAAGAACTGGAGTTGAATACTTTAAAGAAACGTCTTTCTGAGACTGTCGGCTTCGAACTCGAGGAAAAAAGAGCTAAAGCTGAAAAAGTAATTTTAGATCTCACTTATATCTCTTGTGAAAAAGAAGTTGAAGCGATAAAAGCAGTCGAAATTTTAAACAAAGGTGAAACAATAGCCTTAGCGGAAGCTGTAGAGCAACAAAAAGGACTGACTGGAATAGCAGTCGATAACAATGAGGATTGCTATTGGTTTACTAAAGAAATCATAAATACCCCGAAAGTAAAGAATGCACTCAAAAAATTGTTCTCAAGCAAAGGCCCTGGGGTAGCTGCGTATGATTCAAAAAAAACATACCGAGAGTTAATGAATTATGGAATAACTCTAGAGAAAATCAATCTCGACGTGACTTTGATCCAATATCTGTTAGAGGCATCTGACTCCTCAAAGCCTATTTCAGAAATTCTTAGTGAATATACCGAATTATCGTTTCCCGATGGAATTGAAAAAGAAGGACAACTCGATTTTAATTCCCAAGAAGAACAATTAAACGAAGCGGTAGCAAATGCAAAATCTATTTCAAAATTACTAGGTCCACTAAATGAGCTAATTAATCAGAAAAATCTAAACAAATTGAATTCTGACGTTGAGCTTCCTCTGGTAAGTGTGCTCGCAGAAATGGAGAATAGGGGAATCGCCGTCGATGTGAAAGAGTTGAAGCGTCTAAGAGACAAGTTCACCAAACAGTGTGATGACTTTCGAGAAGAAATCCACGAATTAGCTGGCGAAGAGTTTAATGTAAATTCCACAAAGCAATTAAGAGAAATACTCTTTGAAAAATTGGATCTGACCCCAGGTAAAAAAACTAAAACTGGTTATTCAACTGACGCAGCAACACTAGAAAAGCTGAAGGGGTCACATCCAATAATTGAAAAACTGCTCGCCTATCGAGAAGTTGAAAAATTGCGATCAACTTATGGAGAGGGATTGCTGGCTTCTGTTGATGATGATCACCGAATAAGAGCAACATTTCATCAGACGGTCACACGAACTGGACGGCTCAGTTCAGACGCTCCAAACCTTCATAATATTCCGATAAGAACTGACGCGGGAAAAGCATTCCGAAAGGCTTTCATACCCCGTGAAGGGTCCTCTCTGTTGGTAGCGGATTACAACCAAATTGAACTTAGATGCATTGCACATCTGGCAGATGAAAATGAACTAAAAGCTGCGTTTAATGCAGGTGAAGACATACATACAGCAGTCGCCTCACGTACTTGGGGGGTTCCTCCTGAAAAAGTTGATTACGCGTTAAGGAATCGTGCAAAAATGGTTT
>DBFL01000055.1:5256-6057 GCA_002294285.1 Candidatus Neomicrothrix sp. UBA881 | reverse complement strand
GTAAGGAAGGGATGAGTTTCCGAATCTGCAGGAAGAGTGCAAATATTTCCTGTCAACCAATTATCAAACAGAGACAAAAAAGACTCAAAGTCTTCTAGGTTTCCCTGTCTCAGACTCTCCAAAGCCAACTGTTCAAGATTCGGTCCTGAAATATATTTCTCTGGTGGAGAATCGGAATTTCTCTGAGTCAGCCATGATGATTCAGAAGAAGTTTTCGCATGAGCCGATTTGCGATCTATTTTGCGTATTCCGTCTTCAACAGTTACTTGTCTAAACCCTAAGAAACTTTTTTTCCTGTTCCCAGAAAAACGCCAAGCGATGACATTCTCGTCAATGACTGATTTGGATTCATCAAGTCTGCAAATAACTAAAAAAGAGTTAGACATATTTTGACCCATGTCAGAATCAATCACCTGGCGATGTAAAGCTCTGGTATCAAAGAAAGGCAAAACACCCGAACGACCGCTCGGCCATTGATCTACAGGCGTACCCACAAGCTGGTCAATCAAATCAACACGATCATCTTCCATGTACGCAAGATCGCTAAGGATCGTCAATGGCAGTTTGTAATCAGGAAATGGATAAAGCCAATTCTGAAAATCAAAACCTGCCTCAGCCAGGAGACCAGACAGTACAGGTTTTGAAAAAGTTCTCACAGAATCAGATGCACTGTAACCTTCCAGACCAACCCACGGTTCTCCAAGGTGGTCTTCGTCAGCACCCATCCAATAAGCCAGACCCATCTGATTCTCAATTGCCAAGACCAAAGAACCATCGGGTTTGAGCAATCGAGACAACTTT
>DBFL01000055.1:1272-4860 GCA_002294285.1 Candidatus Neomicrothrix sp. UBA881 | reverse complement strand
TCGTCATCTTCGAAATCATCGACCGAACCGTGTTCAACATTGACGTCCAAATTTTCACATCGCAGAGCAGCCAATCCGGCACGCATTTCGTCACCTTCTAGAGCAGTAACACTCGCACCTTTTTCAGCCATATAACGGCTCATTACACCAGTACCTGCACCAACATCCAGAACCCTCATATGAGGATGAAAATTTACCGGACGTAAAATGTTTGTTCGTCGCCTGTCGAAATGGTAACGGGTCGGCCAGTCAGTGATATTAGAAGCTAAAAAATCCGAAGCACTGGAGCGATCATCTGCAGACAGGAGGATATTTTTAATACGTTCTTCTGACCCATCACGCCATGAGATTTCAGATGAAGTCACTTTAAATCCTTTTCTGCGTTTCTCGCCGTCCAGTTTCCTCCAAGAGCCACCAAACCTGTTTGGTGGCTTCCTGCAACAGGGTCGACTTCAAATCTTAAAATATGAGTATGACGTTCAAAAACCTTAGTCATATCACGACTATGAAGAGCGATTGAAATTTCATAAGCACCCGGTTGAATCGGAAGGTACGGCATCTCGTAGTCAACTTCTATTATCCCTGAGTCATTTCCAGCACTCGTAATTGCGCCTGAATTTATTGAAGAAACATGAGTGCCATCAGCCCGATAAAAACCTAAAGCAACAGTTGCGGGTTCACCGACTCCGTCAGCGTCGTAACGGACCCTAATCAGAGCAGGTTGACCTGATGCAGCCGAAGTCATTGAATGTCCATTTAAGTCAACCAATTCGATGCCTTTTACTAAATCATCGGGATTTAGTCGCAGCTCAGAGGATTGCCCAGAAATATTCTTCTGAGTGCTGTCGTCATGCGTCAAGAAATCATCCAAAACAGAAGACGAAGAACCCACGGAGGCTAATTTGCCTTTGTTTATCCATACGCTTGAATCACAAAGACGGCTTATCATGTCCAAGTCATGACTCACGACAACAATTGTCCTTCCCTCATCGCGCAGCCGAGCGAATCTTTCCAAACATCGTTTCTGAAAAGTTGGATCCCCAACAGCTAAAATTTCATCAACAAGAAGGATCTCGGGTTCAACATGAATGGCGACAGAGAAACCGAGTCTCATATACATGCCGGACGAGTAATTTCTCACTGGTTCATCAATAAATTGTTCAAGTTCAGCGAATTCAACAATGTCATCGAACAAATTTCTTATTTCACGACTTGTAAAGCCGAGAATTGAACCATTCAGATAAACGTTTTCACGTCCAGTCAACTCTGGGTGGAAACCCGCTCCTAGTTCTAAAAGGGCTGAGAGTCGACCGTGAGCTACTGCAGAGCCTTCATCAGCTCTCAAAATTCCCGCTAATACTTTCAGAAGAGTGCTTTTCCCGGAGCCGTTACCTCCAACTATCCCAAAAGTCTCTCCAGTTGGAATTTCGAAACTTACATCACGAAGCGCCCAAAATTCTTCGTATCTGGTTCTGTGGCCTGCGAGTAAAGTTGCTTTAAGAGTCCAGTTGCGATCCTGCATAAGGCGAAATTTCTTGCCTAATCCGTCAACAATTATCGCATTGCTGCTTCCACTCATATCAAACTTCCTCAGCCATACGAGGTTCAAGACGATTAAAGATCTTAAAACCCAGATACAGGACGATAAAAGTCGCCGCTAAAATCGCCAACCAACGTTCGAGCGAGGGAAAACGAAGGTCATAGAGAACGTTCCTGTAGGCCTTAGCCCAAGAAACCATCGGATTCAATTGATAGAGAGTTCGATAGCTGATTCCAAGAAATTCCTTATCGGCAGGAACTAAATTCAGAGGATAAAGGATCGGAGTGAGAAACATCCAAGGTTGCAAAGCCACCATCAGGAAATGTTGAATATCGCGAAAATAGACATTCGCTGCACTGATTATTAACGCAAGGCCGATAGTGAAAAGCAACTGGAGAATCATAAGAGCAGCTACCACTGGTATCCACTGGAAGGCAATATGCCCTTCCCAAAGAGCAATTAAAATCAAAAGAACGAACATTTCGACTATCAAGGTCAAAAAGCGGGCGAGAACAGCTGAAGTCGGTAGAACCCAACGTGGAAAGAAAATCTTGGTAATAAGTGAAGAATTCGCTGTTATAGACCTATTAGCTTCAGTGAGGCTAGTTACGTGAAACTGCCAAGGAAGCAAAGTCACCAGAAGGAAAACTGCATAAGAGTCCAAACCGCTCGGGTCACCGACACTAGGTTCAATACGCAAGAAAATTGAAAAAACCGCAGAATAAACCACAACAGCCACTAGAGGATTCAATACGGACCATGTCCAGCCAAGCACAGACCTCTTGTATTTCGACCTCAAGTCGCGAAGAGTTAAATTAATTAACAGGTCAGGCTGAATGAATGCTAACCAGTCTCTTTTATTTCTAGGTATTCCCACCGCCTAATCCTACCGTTCAGTTACGGTTCATTCCGTGGCGTCTCCCTTTAACTACTTTTCATCTACCCTTAAAGTAATAAATAATGAAGCAAATAGAACCAAAAACGAATGTTGAGTGAGAAATGTTCAAACTGAACAACTTGTATCTGAGACTCTGGCACGCCGGATTTAGATGGCTGTACATAGTTGACGCAATAGCAGTATTTTCAGTGATGGTTTTAGTGAATCTGATCCGTTTCGGAACTCAATGGCCTGAAAAAACTGAAATGTGGATCGGGATAATAGTCGCAACTTTTATCTTCCAGATTATTTTCTACTTCGGAGGACTTTACGAGAAACAAGTCCGTTTGGGTCAAAGAATGTGGTTCTCACAAGTAGCTGTAATCACATTCATAGGGTTACTTGTCATCGGGGTTTTCACATTACCAACTGGAAGGTATCCCGTCCCAAGAGCAAATCTTCCAGCCGTAGGAGTACTAATAGCGTTAGCTGCAACAGGCAGCAGGGAACTGTCAAGAAAACTTCGCACACGTCGATTCGGGCCTCCAAAAGTTCTGCTTGTTGGAAGCCGTGAACAAACAGAACTGGCAACTGAACATTTGAACGAGAGTGACCGTGGTGCAATAGTTGTCGCAGAACTTAACGAAGAAATCAAACTGGATTCAGAACTAATTTCTCAAGTTGAAAAACACAACGCAACCGATGTTGTTTTTGTAGATGACATTCCTCTCGAAAGAATTTTTCCCGAACCAGCAAGAACTCTCGACAACAAAAATATAGGTTCTTATCTAAGAGTTACAGCAGCGACGGCACTTATAGGACTTCGAGAGGTGCGAGAAATCTCAGGAATGCCCTATGTGGCTTTGCGTTCAAAATCCCTACGGCCGCATCAAATGAGACTAAAGCGATTGATAGAGCTAATAGTGGTTCTAACTTTTTCACCCCTAGTTTTGACTTCTTTTCTGCTCATAGCTCTGTTGCTGAAAATAATAGCCAAAAAAGAAATAATCCTTAAACAGGAACGTATAGGAAAAGATGGTGAACCATTCACACTTTTCAAATTCAGAACCATGACAATCGACGCTGAAAATGACGGCAAGCCAAAACTTGCCCAAATTGATGATGAGAGGATCCTAAAGGGTTGCAACTGGTTGAGAAGAACCCGACTAGA
>DBFL01000055.1:571-891 GCA_002294285.1 Candidatus Neomicrothrix sp. UBA881 | reverse complement strand
CGCCCAGAAAGACCAGAAATGGTTTCAAAATTCGGAGCAGAGATAATCGGATACAGCAGAAGACATGAAATACCGCCGGGAATCACCGGATTAGCTCAGACCAGAAGCGGTTACCACACAGATGCGTCTTACAAACTCGGTCACGATCTTCAGTATCTGATGTCTTGGTCACCGGTTCTAGATTTGCAAATCATGCTCAAAACTCTCTTTGTGATGTTTCGGCGTAAGCAATGAAACAACCGCAAGTAGCAGTGGTAATCCCAGCAAAAAACGCTGAAGAAACACTTGAAAAAGCTTTTCTATCAGTAGAGAAACAACAA
>DBFL01000055.1:0-152 GCA_002294285.1 Candidatus Neomicrothrix sp. UBA881 | reverse complement strand
CTGATAGAAAACCCATCGGGTAAAACCCCGACTGGTCTTAATTTGGCCATAAAAAACACAAAAGCACCAGTGATAGTTCGACTCGACGCGCACGCTGAACTAGGTGAAAAGTACATTTCAACCGCATTAGAAGTTCTAAAAGAAACAGGCGC
>DBFL01000025.1:20554-31675 GCA_002294285.1 Candidatus Neomicrothrix sp. UBA881 | reverse complement strand
TTAACCGCCTCTTCTTTGTCACCATCCCCATTTCGCTCCACTAGAAATTGAGCAAGAGAAGTTACTGCTATGGCATTATCTGCTTCAATTTCTAAAGCCTTTCTCAAGGACTCTTCGTCACCATTTTCAATTAATTTCTCTAATTCTGTTGGTTCTTCTTTTGCTAGCAACTTCTGAACAAAGTCCCGTACAGCATCTTCTCCCTGTGCTCCCACGAAACTACTAACAACATCTTTTTTATGTATAGCAAAAACGGCTGGAATCGACTGGACCCTAAAAGCTCCCGCTACTCCTGGATTATCATCAATATTTACTTTGACAAGCTGCACTGCTCCTTTTGTCTCTTCAATAACTTTTTCAAGTATTGGTCCCAAGCTTTTGCAAGGGCCACACCATGGAGCCCAAAGGTCAACTACTACAGGCTGATTTTCTGAACGCTCAAGTACTTCCTTTTCGAAATCATTATCAGTTACTTCTAGAGTCATCTTCATCCACCCAACAAGAAAAAAAAATTCCTTCCTTTCAGGGTAGAGAGATCCGCTTTCCTCCACTACCGTCTGAGCATGAACACAACTCCCGGAATCAGAGAAAATGAACTACGGAAGTGGATCGACTCTCATGTTGACGGAGTTGAAGGAAATCTTGAATACCAACAAATTGTCGGAGGTCATTCAAACTTGACTTATACAGTTGCAGACGACTCGGGCAGAAAATGGGTTCTTAGACGCCCTCCTCTAGGTCACGTCCTTGCCACCGCACATGACATGACTCGTGAATATCGTGTGATCAAAGCTTTAGAAGGAAGCGGAGTTCCAGTTCCTAAAGTTATTGGACTCTGTGAGGACGTAGAAGTAAACGATGCGCCTTTTTATGTGATGGATTTTGTAGATGGAATAGTGGTCCGCGACGCCGAAATTGCTGCTGCCCAGCCTCTTGAGATACGCGAGAGAATGGGCAAGTCACTCTTGGCTACTCTTGCCTCCCTGCACTCAGTAGATGTAGACGCTGTGGGACTCGGGGATCTGGCGAGAAGAGATGGTTACATAGAAAGACAGTTGAAACGATGGAAAGCGCAATTTGAACTATCAACCAATAGGGAAATTTCCGGCGTTTTCGAAGTGCACGACAACCTTCTAAAAAATGTTCCTGAACAACAAGGCGTTGGAATAGTGCACGGTGATTACAGATTAGATAACACCATCATGACTGAAACAGGTGAAGTAGCTGCTGTCCTGGACTGGGAGCTATGCACACTTGGCGACGTTCTTTCGGATGTAGCTGCAATTATTGCCTACTCGAATAATCTGACGGGTATGGAAACGCAAGCTATGTCAATTGAGGGTTTTCCAACCCCTTCAGAAGTTCGCTCTCTTTATGGAGATCTAAGCGAAAGAGACCTTTCAAAATTAGATTTCTACATCTCTTTTGCTTATTGGAGACTCGCCTGCATCCTTGAAGGTGTTTACACAAGATATGCAGCCGGAGTGATGGGAAATGAAACCGATAATGCCGCGATTAATATTTTTGGTGAACGTGTCCTGCTTCTAGTTGATTTAGCTGACTCTACTTTTAAAGACTTTTTGCAAAGGAAATAACATGTCTGACAACTATGAGCATCTTTTTGAATTTGCTGAACTTAAAGAACTCGACAAACCTGTCCTTATCTTGGCATTAGATGGTTGGATTGACTCTTCAGGTATTGCTCACAGTGCTAAAGAGTCCCTTCTGTCAAAAGCTGAAATCTATACAATGGTCAAATTTGATACTGACAGACTTCTTGACCACCGCGCCAGAAGACCTGTTCTCCATTTAAATGAAGGGGTCGTAGAGAATTTAGAATGGCCTTCAATAGAGCTTTTACATATCGAAGGCTTAGAGGGACCTGACGCTTGTGTTCTACACGGACCAGAACCAGATCATGATTGGAAAGTTTTTACAGATGCAGTTACAAACATTTGTTATGGTCTTGATGTCTCTCTAGTAATAGGTCTTGGCGCCTATCCTGCCGCAGTTCCCCACACCAGACCAACTAGACTCTCTTGTACTGCCAGTTCGATTGAGATGGCAGCCAAATTAGATTTTGTTACTGCCTCAATTAAAGTTCCAGCTGGACTTCAAGCAGTCATAGAAGCTGAGGTTGCTCTTGCTGGTACACCTGCTATAGGTCTTTGGGCTCAAGTCCCTCACTATCTTTCAACAGGTCCATACCCGCCTGCTACCGTTGCTCTTTTAGAAGGTCTCAGGGAAATCTCGGGTATATGGAATCGCGACTTTAAACTTGATCAAAACGCGTTAAACACCCGAAGCAGACTGGATCAACTAATTGGCAACAATGAAGAGCATCTTACAATGATAGAGAAATTAGAAATTGCTTACGACGAACTGAATGATCCCGGCAGCAGTCTTCCTTCAGGTGACGACCTTGCCGAAGAGCTGCAAAATTTTCTTCGTTCACAGGATGATATTTAATTCAAATTTTTCTATACGACTATGTTGACTAGAGAAGGTGGTCTGACAATTATTCGTTTTGGAACCTGATCAGACAAAACTTCTTTTATCCGTATCGAAGCTAAAGCTAATTCTTGCATTTCGGTTTCACTTAAATTCGATGCTGCTTCTATTCTGTCTTTAAGTTTTCCATTCACCTGAACTACAACGGTTACTGTTTCAGATTCAATTTTTGACTTATCTGCTTGTGGCCATGGTTCTTCATGTATGTGAGCTGAGTTCCTGATCTCCCATAACTCTGCACAAAAATGAGGTGTAGCAGGTGCCATAACAAGCAAAAGAGTGTCTACTGCTGACTTTAGAACTTCCGTATGTGCACCTTCTTCTGTTTGTATCCAGCGGTACAAAGTGTTTGTAAATTCCATGAAAGCAGCTACAGCCGTATTGTATGACCATCGATCGTAGTCGTTAGTTACTCTTTCAATTAAAAGGTTTGTTTGCCTGACTATTTCTTCGTCTCTCTTATTCAATTCCCCTTCTCTTGTCTCTTTCAACAATGAAGTGTCAGGATGAGCTACACGCCAAACACGATTTAAAAACTTAGCGCAACCGTCAATCCCAAAATCTTCCCAATCAACATCTTCTTGAGGGGGTTTCACTTGAAGGTGAGCTAAACGCAAAGCATCAGCTCCTTGATCATCGAGAATTGCTTCTGGGGCAACCAGATTGCCTTTTGATTTTGACATTTTTGAGCCCCCTAGACGTATCATCCCTTGCGTGAAAAGTCTCTTGAAGGGCTCCCTTAGATCTTTCGGAGCTACTCCCAGATCCGACAATGCCTTTGTGAAAAAACGAGCGTACATCAAGTGGAGAATTGCATGCTCAACCCCACCTATGTACTGATCAACCGGAAGCCACTTATTTATGGCATCTTCCCCAAAAGGGTCTTTTTCGTTTAATGGATCTGTAAATCTCAAAAAATACCACGAGGAGTCAACAAAAGTATCCATTGTGTCTGTTTCACGTTGCGCTTCCCGTCCACACTTTGGACATTCAACTTTGAGGAATCCTTCGTGTGTTGTAAGTGGTGACCTCCCTGTTGGCATGAATTTGACATCATCCGGCAATTGTACGGGTAGATCATTTTCTGGAACCGGTTGTTCACCACATTCATCACAGAAAATAATCGGAATAGGACAGCCCCAGTATCTTTGACGCGAGACAAGCCAATCTCTAAGACGATAATTAACTCTGTGAAAACCTAAGTTTTGATCCTCAAGCCATTGAATTGCTTTTTCTTTGGCTTCTTTTATTTGCATTCCGTTTAGAAAATCGCTGTTTATTGACAAGCCATCTCCTGTATAAGCTTCACCGTCAAAACCTTCTGGTGGTTGTACAGTGCGAATAATTTCACAACCATGAGCAATAGCAAAATCCCAATCTCGTTGATCTTCACCAGGAACTGCCATGATTGCACCTGTTCCATAGTTCATCAGAACATAGTCGGCTAAAAATAGAGGAACAGGTTTGTTTGTAAATGGATTTATCACAAAAGAACCAGTAGGAACTCCTCTCTTAGCAATGTTTCCCTCTGAAGAAAGACGATCCATTTCAGAACGGTTTGAGACTTCTTTTTGAAAAGAAGTAACTGCAGACTTATTTTCTTCGGTCACGAGTTCATCAACTCTTGGATGTTCAGGAGACATAACAGCAAACGTCATTCCAAAAGCTGTATCAGGACGAGTTGTGTAAACATGCAATGGTGGTAAATCTTGCCTCTTTCCCCCTTCAATGTCTGCGATTGCTAGACCAAATTCAGCACCTTCGGAGCGACCTATCCAGTTTTGTTGCATCAGCTTGACTTTTTCTGGCCATTCGACTGTTTCTAAATCATCTATTAGTTGCTGCGCGTATTCAGTAATACGGTAAAACCATTGTTCCATTTCTCTGTTCTCTACAAGATCTCCAGATCTTTCACATGTGCCATCTGTCAGAACTTGCTCATTTGCTAGGACAGTTTGACAGCCAGGGCACCAATTAACAGATGCTCTGTCTCTGTACGCAAGACCAGCACTGTATAGCTTGAGAAAAATCCATTGGGTCCATTTCATGTATTGATCATCATGACTGCTAAACGATCTCCGCAGGTCGTAAGCTGCTCCAATTCTGCGAAGAGAAGCAGACAACTTTTCTATATTTTCCTTGGTGTGAATTCGAGGATGAGTTCCGGTTTTTATTGCTGCATTTTCTGCAGGAAGTCCGAAAGAGTCAAATCCAATAGGAGATAAAACTCCATCTCCTCTCATTGTTCGATATCTAACAAGCAAATCACCCATCGTGTAATTTCTCACGTGACCCATGTGAGCTGGCCCGCTTGGATAGGGGTACATGGAAAGAACGTAATAAGAAGGACGCGGATCGTCGTTGTCTACCTCATAGGTGCCTTCGTCGATCCACCTCTGTTGCCAACGAGACTCTATTTCTTGAGGTTTATAAGTTTGTTCCACGTATTTGAGACTACCGAAGCTTTTTACAACCTTTGTGAATAGATTTGCATTACTTGGAGCAAGTGCCTACAGGTTTCTGCTACCATTTCTTTCTTCAGGGGCTATAGCTCAGTTGGCTAGAGCGCCTCCATGGCATGGAGGAGGTCGGGGGTTCAAATCCCCCTAGCTCCACGTTTGCAATCAAGCAGATTGTTTCCTGTATCTAACAGGGTCTGTTACACCATCCCAATTTTCTCTAGCATCTAACCATGGTGCAAAAACTCCTCGAATCTCTTCGTTGTCACCATGCAACTCCAGGAAGCAGCCGATCAAATCACGAGTGTCGATATACGCCACATCAGCATGCGACCACAGTTCTGAAGCAATCGGATAACCAGCTTTGCGGAATCTTTCTGCTTCAGTCTTAACATCAGCATCAGGAACCAGCATTGCTATGTGATGAAAACCTTCTTCACCTTTTTTATACATATCACGATAAATAGAAGGGGCATCTTCATCCTGTTGTATAAATTGAACTTGAGTTTCCCCGTGGTAGCCGAACGCATAATGCAACGGTGTTAAGAAAGTCTGACCACGATATGTCTGTGTTTCTGTGACATGATTTTCTGTTATAAAAAATGGGCCTGCACCCACAGCACGATGCCAAGCATGGCAAACTTTTTCCAAATCATTGACAAACCAAGCATGTTGAAATATCGGATATCTGATTAATGGTTCCAATTTAATTCCTAAGGCATATGGCGCCCACCATTTAACATGATGGTCATACCCGTAATGTAATCAGACCCCGATCCAGCAAGAAAAACGAAAAGAGGTCCACCGTCTTCAATGGGGTTACCTAATCTGCCTAAAGGCATTTTGTCTTTGAGACCTTGAACAAATTCTGGATTCGCAGCCTCCCATGATTCCCATGCGTCTGTTCTCAAGGAGGGATTGATCGTGTTGACACATATAGCGTATTTCCCCCACTCGTTAGCCGCAGTGCGAGTAAGTGCCCTGATCGCTTCTTTGGTCGCGTTGTAACAAGTGTTGCCTGGGAAACCTTGCATTCCTGATCCAGAGGCAAGATTGATGATCTTGCCTCCCTCTTTTTTCATATAAGGAAAAACTGCTTGCATTCCCCAGAGAGTTGCAGAAGCACCTGTACGAAAGGTGTAATCCCATTCATCATCATCAGTTTCCTCTATGGGTGTAGGAATAGTCGATGTCCGAGGATTTGCTTCCGTTCCAAAACCTTGTGCATTGTTTACCAAAATGTCAACCGTTCCAAATTCTTCGACTGTTTTTTCAACCATTGAAAAAATCTGGTCTTTCTTGCCGACATCACAAGGTACGCCAATTGCTGTCCCTCCTTCCGACCTTATTTCTTCTGCCACTTCATCCACACGTGACGGTGTCCGCGACGCTACGACTACTTTTGCACCTTCTCTCGCATAAACAATGGCTATACCCTTGCCTATTCCTCTGCTGGATCCGGTAACAATTGCTACTTTGCCGTCCAACTGCCCCATATTGTCCCTCCATTCAAAATCTACGAGTAAGCTTGCCACGATTTCTAAAAACTAAACCACATGGCGTACGGTCTTTTTACTTATAGAAAGAGGAACAATGGGCAAAAAATTCAGATTTGGTCTCCAATACTTTTCTCCCGAATCACCTGCAGAGTGGCGAGAAACAGCTCAGAAGGCAGAAGATGCAGGTTATTCAACTTTTTTTCTTGCTGACCATTACATAGGCCCTGGAGAGGCATTAGAAGCAGCCAACCATCCGATACAAACAGTCGCAGCTATTCCGGCCATGATGGCAGCTGCTGACGCCACTTCTTCAATAATGATCGGATGCAAGGTTATTTGTGTTGATTATCATCATCCAACTGTCCTTGCTAAGGAACTGGCAACAATAGACTTTTTGTCAGAGGGTCGACTTGAAGTGGGCTTTGGTGCTGGTTGGGTTGCAAGCGAATATGAAGCAATGGGTTTGAACATGGACAAAGCAAGCATTCGCATAAGACGCATGGCAGAAACTGTCGAATTATGTAAGGAGTTTTTTCGAGGAGCTGATCTAAATCACGAAGGCGATTACGTTTATGCAAAAAATTTCTCTGCCGTCCCTGTTTCACCACAAGAAAACGGACCGAAAATTATGATCGGTGGTGGTGCTCAGAAAATATTGACCACGGCTGGAAACCTCGCTGATATTGTCTCTCTTAACTTTAATAATTCCGATGGAAAAATTGGGTCGGTTGGGATAGGAAGCAGTACTGCAGAAAAAACTCGAGAAAAGATTGGGTGGATAAAAGACGGGGCTGGATCCAGATTTGACCAAATCGAACTTGAACTTCCCGCTTATTTCACAACGGTGACCAATGAAGCAGCTTCAGTGCGTGAAGGAATGGCTGCTAATTTTGGTTTTTCTGTTGAAGACTTCAGCGAATACCCACATGCCTTGATCGGTTCCGTGAGTGAAATTTGCGAGACTCTAGAACGTCGTCGTGAAGAATATGGAATAAGTTACATTTCAGTCAATCAGAGACACCTTGAAGAATTTGCTCCGGTTGTAGCTGCGCTTTCTGGTAACTAAAAATTTTTCCTATTCGGTCTCTCCCATTCCCCAACGAATGCCTCGTTTGAGCAGTTCATAGTATTGAGGAATTTCCCAAGAACATCTCTCTATTTTTGGATAATAGTCAGTTAAAGGACGCATGTCATAGTGTCCTCGACAATGACCCAGAGTGTTGTAAAGAACACAACCATCCCCTAATGGTCTTAGATACATAACCAGCCGGCGCTTTTCATCGTTAGTCCAATCACTTTCAACGAAACCACGCGCTTCACCGTTCCAATCTGTATGCAACAAGGTATGCAAGTTTTCCTGGTCGTGATATTCACATAGATAAAGTTCGTCATCAGTTTCAAACGATTCCAGATCCGACACAAGCCAGTTTGACGGATCGCTTATTTCAACAGAGTAAGGGGCTATGGGTGGATGGGCGATAAATTGACTTCCTAAAGTTTCTGCCCATAAGGGAAAACATCTAGGGGAATCAACACCGTCAGGGCCACCCATGTCCAGTGCAGAGTTGGTTCCATGAAGGGCCATCCAACGCCCTCCGTCTTCGACCCATTTACGTATAAATTTTTGGGCGTTTTCAGAAGGTCTCACATCACAGGTATAGCTGATCATAAAGTTGCAATTATTAACCTGATCAGCATTTTCGTAATCTGAAGCAACTGTCACTCTAATATGTTCATGTTCAGCTAAAAGTTTGAGAAGCTCCAAGCGGGCAAAATCAATATCGTGATATTTGCCAGCTGCTACTAGGTGTACATCGACTGTCTCAGTCATCTTTTCCTTGTTTTTAGTAGTCGACTCTCTTGGAGAAACCGCCATCAACTGTAATGTTCACACCATTTATATGACTGGCTTTATCGCTAGCTAAAAAAGTAACCATATTCGCCACGTCCGAAGCAACTCCCATTGCTCCCCCCGGATGTGCTGCTTCAGTTGCTTCGTAGAACTCCGGCATTCTTCCTTTTATTGCGTCCCAGTCGCCACCGTCAACAAAAATAGGTCCGGGTGAAACCACGTTACACCTGATGCCAATTTTTCCTAATACTTGAGCCTGTCCCAGAGTCCAGTTGGTAACAGCTGCTTTGAAAGCTGAATAGCTTCCTGAACCAGGTCCGAAATGTTCTGCTGCTGCTGTCGTTCCAATACTTAAAAGTAGTCCTCCACCATCTGAAAGTTTCTCTTTTGCTTCTTCAACAGCGTGTAGAAGTGCCATCAGATCAATGTTGAAATTGTTTTCCCAGGCTTCTAAAGATTTAGCTCCCTTGCCTGACGTGTTGTGCACATACGCATCAACACCTCCCAATTCTTCAATAGAAGACGCAACCCATGCCGTAAGTGAAGAGCTATCGCCGGCATCGACTGCAGATCCTATAACTTTGCCCTTTTCAGAAAGTTCCTCTATAGCTTGCCCCACATCATCAGCACTACGTGCACATATCGCAACTTCTGCGCCTTCCTCGAGAAGAGATTCAACAATCGCCCTGCCGATACCCTTTGTCGATCCAGTTACTAGTGCTTTTTTTCCAGCAAGTCCCAATTCCATGTCTTTTCTCCTAACGCTCCTGACACAACTAAAAATAAAGATTAACTCCAAACAGTCACTCACTACTAACTGCCCAAGGAGTACTTAGGAAACTACCAACGATACGGTTTAAGTGTGGAAAATTTATACGAAAAAGATGTAAAAGAAATAATTGACTTAACAATTAAGTACTGTTGGGCCCTAGATGAAAATGATTGGGAATCTTTATCCGAGGTTTTTTCCCCTGAGGCATATGCTAAGTACGGTCAAACTGAGCATAGAGGTATCGAATCAATTATAGAGAAATGTAAAAAATCTCTAACCCCTCTTGATGCAAGTCACCACATGGTTAGTAATCATGTGGTTCAAGTCGATGGAAATAAAGCAACCTGTAAGTGTTACTTTCAGGCTCAACACGTAAGACGCTCTGCTTCAGAAGGCAGCAATTTTATTATCGCCGGAACATACGAGGACATTCTTCTACGAATAAACGAAGCTTGGAAAATAAGCAGTCGTGTTTTAACAAAAATTTGGACTGAAGGTAATGAACAAGTTGTCAATCCCTGATTTGGGCCCAGTGGTTCAAATAGCTTATGCAGTCGAAGACCTTCAAGAAGCTACTAATTCTTGGAGTGAACTTTATGGAATAGCTCCTTTTTTCATAAAGGAAAACATACCTCTAGAGAAAGTTAGGGTTAAAGGTGTCGACTCTGTTTTTGACCATTCATCTGCTTATGCACAATGGGGGTCACTGATGGTAGAGCTGATATGCGAACACAGCGAAAAGCTTTTACATGCTCCTCCTGACAGAATAGAAGTAGGAATTCCGACTCTCCATCATTGCGCTGTATTTGTAGATGACTTTAACGAAGCAGCAAAAAATTTAGAAAAACTGGGCTTTGCAGAAATACTTTTTGCGGAAACATCATCTGGGTTTCCATTCGCTATGTACGATACCAGAAAACTTTTTGGACATTTTATTGAGATCTACGAACCCAATGAAGAACTAACAAATTTTTATCGTATGGTTGAGAAGTCCGCCGAAAATAGTAAAGCGGTAGTCGAAAATATTTGAAAGGACTAGTGGTGGATCCAATAAAAGACCTTCTTCACCTTTACGCTGATGCAGTTTGCAGACAAGATGCTGATCAGTGGATTGCCACTTGGAGCGAGTCTGGAACCTGGGACTTAGGCCATGGTGAACCCGTAAGTGGAAAGGGACCTCTTAAAACTTTCTGGATTTCTTCTATGTCGAGATTCGACACTGTAATACATACTTACAGCAATAACATTTCTGAACTAGATGCTGATTCGGGAACAGGATTTGGCCGTGCTTATGTAACAGAGTGGCTTAAACCTGCTGAAGGAGAAACCCTTGTTCTCCATGGTTTTTATGATGATTTATATGTTTTCGAAAACGATAAATGGCTTTTCAGAGAAAGAGTTCTGAATCGCGTCTATATGGGTAAAGCAGATTTTTCGGATTGACAATTAGCCATTAACGACCTGATCTAAAGCGGTAATGGTCGATGTAATGTCGTCATCGTTAATATCCAGATGAGTTACAGCTCTTATCTGGGTGCCTATCTCGCTCATTCTCACACCCTTTTCAAGCAACCCTCTTACAACATCCTCATTATCTTTCCCGCATGGCTTCATATCAAAAAAAACTATATTGGTATCTGGCACAACAACTTCTGATCCAAAATCTTTTAAGGCATCAGCCAACCTTTTCGCCCTTTCGTGATCATCCTTAAGACGTTCAACGTTTTTGTCTAGTGCATAGCTGGCAGCTGCTGCCATAAGTCCAGATTGGCGCATAGCTCCTCCTAGTCGATGTTTCCATAGCCATGCCTGGTCTATAATTTCAGCGCTTCCCGCTATACAGGCACCCATTGGAGCGCCTAAACCTTTTGAGAAATCAATCCAAATAGTGTCCGCTTCCATTGCCCATGTTTTCGCATCAATTCCGGAAGCTACCACTGCATTAAGCAAACGAGCGCCATCAACGTGAACTCTCAGACTTTCGCTTTTGGCAAAAGAACAAACATCATTCCAAAGCTCCAATGGCCA
>DBFL01000025.1:17855-20138 GCA_002294285.1 Candidatus Neomicrothrix sp. UBA881 | reverse complement strand
GAAACGGTAAACTGACCTCTCTGCCCTTCTATGGGGTCGGTTAAAACATTAGAGACAATTGCCGGCCCTCCTGTTTCAGATCGCAAAATGTGACCGCTGTTTTCGAGGATAACTACATCTCCCGGGGAGGTATTTATTGCCACCCCTACCAAATTGCACATTGTTCCACTAGGTAGAAAAACGGCTTCTTCTTTTCCTAAAAGTTCCGCCACTTTTTTCTCAAGTGAAAGAGTAGTTGGGTCAGATCTAGAGTGTTCGTCCCCCACTTCAGCGCTCTCTATAGCTTTTCTCATGCCGACACTTGGAAGAGTTTGAGTATCGCTGTATAAATTAATCATCTTGATCCTCTTTCCAATTTAATATCGGTTGATCCAGCCAAAGACGTTCTAGGTTATAAAAAGAACGCCACTCTCTATCAAAAATATGAACAACAAAGATTCCATAATCAATTAACACCCATTGATTGCTTTCTTTTCCCTCAGTCCTTATGGGTTTAATGTTTTCTAAGTTGAAGAGAGTTGATTCTATTTCTTCACGAACGGTCTCCATATGTCGTCGATTGTTACAACTTGTTATAACGAAGAAATCTGTTATTCCTATAACTTCTCCTACGTCTATCACTAGCGTTTCTATAGCTAACTTTTCCTCTGCTGCTCTCGCAGCAAGAATTGCAAGAAAGTCTGATTTTGTTTGAGTATTTTTTTGCACGAGAACTGGATACTAACTAATTATTGGTTGAAATCACGCCCGATCAACACGGTTAAATCAGCAACCGGGCTAACCATTTCGTCTTTTATAACAGGGGCGCCAATCGCAGCAGCAAGCTTTTCAGCTTTAGGTTTCATTTGAAAATCCTTATATACGACCCTTGTCTGTATGACATTAAACGAGCGGAAATTACCTATAACCGTTATATTTCCATCATTTTCTCTTATCAATTTTTGCATTTGCGCACTAAGAGAAGGATCGTCGGTGCCGTTAAGAAGTCTAATTGTAGCTCGAAGGTCACCTTCTGTTGGCGCAGGAAAAGGAAACATCTCAGCAATCAATGAAGTTACTATTTTAGGGTCGGCTTCTGGGCTGCCTCCGGAATCGTACCAGAGGTTATCTACAACGGTAAAAGGGCCTTTTGCTAGAGTCGAAATCAATTCAACCACTGGTATTCGCATTACTGGTAACGATGCGTCGACATCCCCGCTTAAGACCATCCCTTCGAGCCAACTTCGCCAAAATTCACCTTGTTTTTTTTGTCTGACAAGAAAATTGTTTTCATTTTTTCTTGAAATGAAATCAAATATCTCTAAAGGTTCAAATTTCTGCATTCTTCCGTCAATTTCCAGATTGACCTCTCCTAAAGGTTGAATCAAGGTGGTCCAACGTTCCGGAGTTAGAGTCGTAATACCTGTAAATTCTGTTTCTAATAGTTCAGAAACCATCCTTCTTGCTGACTCAGCCCCTGACTTAAAATAAAGAGATTTCAAAGAGCAATCTGAGACACACCCTCCCGTCTCAAGTTCAGGTGGCAATAAAAGAACAGTTCCGCCTCCGGTTTGACGATCGGAAATAGAAATGACTGTAACTTGCACAAGTTCGCCTGTTGCGTCCTCTGTAACGATTAACTCTGCCCAAGTTTGCTCCACGAAAGCCTCAAATCCTTCTTTTAGTGGATCTGTTATGGCTTCTCTTGTTACTCCATCTTCACTTTTGAGAACCGAACTAAAACCGTCAAAAAGAAGAAAGGATGACCAGATTGCTACGAGTAGTAGTAATACTGGAAACCCAAATTTCCATAAGAACGTTGCTTCTTTAAAATTACTCTTGCTTAAGTCTCTAATGTTAAAACTTTTATATGTGAATCTTTTCCAAGTCGATTCTCTATTTTTTACACTTTCAGAGTTTCCACTATCCATCAACTGCACTCCGATATAGACCATTCGAGTGAATATATTGCTCCACTTCTGGAGCGAGCAAGGATTCCAAATTTTTTCCTGTGACTACAAGATTTCGGATCTCTTCAGCCGATACATCAATTGCTGGAACTTGTAAAATAGGGAAATTCCAACTTTCATCAATCTCATTTGGAGTTACCCCTGGACGATTAAGAACCACGACATTTGAGAGTCGACACACTTTTTGAGGGTCTCGCCAAGTATGAAAATCCCTAGCCACATCAGTTCCTATCATTAAAAAAAATTCACTTTTCGGAAATCGATCTTGTAATTGCTCGAGTGTGTCAATGGTATAAGTCTTTCCACCGCGAATGATTTCCATGTCATCAGCGAC
>DBFL01000025.1:17177-17420 GCA_002294285.1 Candidatus Neomicrothrix sp. UBA881 | reverse complement strand
TCATTTGCTACGAGCATGAGTACAAAGTCGAGGTTAAGTTCTCTCATTGCAAATAAAGCTGATGAAATATGCCCAAAATGTGGAGGATCAAATGTTCCGCCAAAAACGCCAATTCGACGCCGGAACTCTTTAGTCACAACTAAATAGTAATACTTGATTGAAATTTTCGCTGTTTAACGGCGCTTTTTCAAAGAAAATCAACGAAATTAAATGCTTATAAAACCTTATAAACAAGGGAAAACG
>DBFL01000025.1:0-16751 GCA_002294285.1 Candidatus Neomicrothrix sp. UBA881 | reverse complement strand
TTTTTAGCCTCTCCCAGCAAATTTTCTTAGTAGGTAAGCAATTCCGACAAGAAACAGAGACGCGGTTAAACGCGATTAAAAAAGAGACAAAATGAGTGATTCAGTAGGACAATATTTAAACGAAATTGGAATGGTGCCCCTTCTTAATGCACAAGAAGAAAGACAACTGTCCCAAACTATCGAAGCAGGAACAGAGGCTCGCGCCCGCCAAGAAGCTGGAGAAACAGGCAGGGATATCGTCAGAGCAATAAGGGCTGCTGAACAAGCGAAAGACAGGTTCATCCGGTCAAATCTTAGACTTGTCGTCAGCGTAGCTCGACGCTACCCATTACCTCCCGGAATGGAACTTTTAGATCTTATACAAGAAGGAAACTTGGGCCTTGAACATGCCGTAGACAAGTTTGACTGGAGAAAAGGATTCAAATTTTCCACTTACGCAACCTTTTGGATAAGACAGGCCATAGGAAGGGCTCTTGACCAAAAAGCAAGCCTCGTAAGACTACCTGGTGACCGCTCAGCTAGTTTACGTGCTGCGCTTAGAGCAGTCTCAGGCAATGGAGACGAACTTGATGAAGAACATGCCAGACTTCACCGACTGACAACACCTACCTCTCTAGATAGGACAATCGGCGACGATGATAGTAATGAACTGGTTGATCTACTTCCTGACATAAACCCCGGACCCGAGCAAGAAGTAATGGACCGCTCTGAAAGCGAAATGGCAACTCGACTTCTAGATGTTTTAGACAAACGAGCAAGATATGCAGTCGAGCAGAGATTTGGACTCGTCGATGGTAGAAAACGAAGCTACAGAGAAGTTGGAGAAGAACTGGGAGTGACCGCTGAAGCAGCCCGACGTTTGGTTAAAAGAGCTGTCAATACTGTGCGTGATCGAGCCGGTGAGAGCATAGTTGTCGCTTAAATTGCACATTTAAATAAATCATTTTCTTCTACCAGACTTATTTCGTAAACTCTATACATGGCTAAAAGTTCTAAAGTAAACACTTGTCTTGAATGGAGACCCGACTCTTGGCGAAATTTCCAAGCCAAGCAACAACCTGCATGGCCAGATGATGCATCCTTTCAAAAGGTTTTAGATGAGCTATCCACACTTCCGCCTTTAGTTTTCGCCGGTGAGGCCCGAAATCTAACTGAACAATTAGCAGCTGTTTCAAGAGGTGAAGCATTCCTACTTCAAGCCGGGGACTGTGCAGAATCTTTTGATACTTCAGCTGATTCAATAAGAGACCGTCTTCGCGTAATTTTACAAATGGCAGTGATCCTTACTTATTACACCGGAGTGCCAGTTGTGAAAGTTGGTCGCATTGCAGGACAGTTTGCTAAACCTCGATCAAGCGATACTGAGACGGTGGACGGACTCGAACTTCCTTCTTTTCGAGGTCATATGGTCAACGATATAAACTTCAATGAAGATTCACGGGCAGCAAACCCAAAGCGCCTTCTGACTGCCTACAACAGGGCTGCTGCCACGCTTAATCTTCTGCGAGCTTTCACAAAAGGGGGATTTGCAGCTCTCTCCCGAGTCCATCAATGGAACCGTGAATTTGTAGCAGCAAGCCCCGCAGGGCAACGCTATGAAGCGCTAGCCGATGAGATAGATCGCGCTGTCTCTTTTATGCACGCATGTGGAATCGATGGAGATCAACTATCCGAGCTGAGTGAAGTGAACTTTCACACAAGTCATGAGGCACTTATCCTTGGTTACGAAGAAGCCCTAACACGAGAAGACTCAATAACAGGAGAATGGTACGACTGCTCTGCTCATATGCTTTGGATAGGAGAACGAACCAGAGAACTTGACGGTGCACACGTAGAATTCTTGAGAGGGGTGAAAAATCCTATTGGTTGCAAAATCGGGCCTGAAATAGAACCAGAAGATGCAGTTAAGCTTTGTGAAATTCTAAACCCTGAAAAAATCCCCGGAAGACTTACCCTTATTTCACGAATGGGTGCAGATGTAGTTATCGACAAACTGCCACGTGTTCTTGAAACTGTTAACAATGCTGAACACCCTGTTGTTTGGGTTTGCGATCCTATGCATGGAAATACTTTTTCCACCCAAAATGGTCATAAAACAAGGCATTTTGATGACGTCTTGAAAGAAATAACTGGTTTTTTCGAAGCACATAAAAAAGTTGGAACTAACCCTGGTGGTGTGCATCTTGAATTGACCGGAGATGACGTTACCGAATGTCTAGGTGGTGGAAGTGAACTCGATGCTGATGACTTGTCCAAAAGATATGAAACAATGTGCGACCCTCGCCTTAATGGCTCACAAAGTATCGACATTGCTTTTAGGATCGCTGAACTTCTCCACAAAAACTGAAGCTTTTATAGCTAAACGAGCTTTTCTATAAAAGCTTCCAACTGTCTAAGGTTTCTAACTTCATAAGTTCCATCACAATGGGTTGCATACTCTCCTAGAATCGAGTCACCAGTATCCCAGTAGGCCCGTGGTTCAGGATTCAACCAGTAAAGTTTTCTAGCTTTTTGATGTGCTTCTTTAAGAATCCATGATTGCGATGCATGATAGTTGTTTCGCGCATCTCCCAAAATGAGAACTGTGGTTTTTGGGCCTATATCCTTTCCATATTTTTCCCAAAAAACACCAAAAGCGTGACCGTAATCAGAATGCCCGTCAACCCATACCACATCTGCTTCTGTATTTACCCGGTGGACTGCTTCGCCAATATCTTCTACACCTTCTAGAAAAGGAGTGACTTCGTCTAATCCATCGATGAAAACAAATGAGCGCACTTTTGAAAATTGACTAGAGATGGCGTAAAGCAAATGCAGAGTAAACCTAGCGAAAGCAGCAACTGAACCGGAAATATCGGCAACCACCATAATTTCTGGTTTTGATGGGCGTGGAAATTTGAATTTAGGTTCAGCCGGAACTCCCCCGTAACTCAAAGAATGTCTGATTGTTTTGCGAAAATCAAGGGGGCCACGCCTTCCATATTTCCTTCGGCGAGCTAAGCGTGCTGCTAGTTTTCTTGTAAGTGGGTACAAAGAGCGTCTCAGGTTGGCCATTTCTTCTCTTGAAGCGTGCATAAAATCTACGTCCTCAGGAAGCGGTTTTCTCAAAGTTCTAGCCATAGCTTCAACACCGCGATCAGCTACCAAACTGCGTCTGATTTCAGATTCTATTTGCTTTTTTAATTCCTCAATTCTACTTTTGTACTCATCCATTTCTAGACGTTCTTCAAGTTGAGTAAGTTCGTTTAAAGCCTGTTCTCTACTCTCGCTCATCAGCCGATCGAGCATAGAATCAAGATCCAGATTTCTAAGAGTTCGGTAAAGATAGTAAGTCCCACCCACTGGCCTGCCAGGCTCCATACCTGCATATCTAATGACCGATTGGCGCGCCAGTAAGCGCATCATTTCTTGATCACCATTTAATAAAGCTCGAAAAAGCATTTCCTGCAACTCCTCAGGAGAGAGTCCCGACATGGCTCCTCCCCCTGCAGGGCTCTGATTTTCTTGAGAATTGCTATCACTCAATTCTTGGTCTTGTAGAACCTCTGAACTGTCTGCGTGAATTACATACTCAGAACCTCGTATAGAGAAATAAACCTCAAAAACAAGTTCGAAAGACTTCCAATGGGAATTGTTTTTTACGAGAGTTGCTCCGAGAGCATATTTAAAAGCCTCACGGTCTTCAATAGGTATATGACTCACAGCTTCCATAGCGTCGAGGCTTTCAGTAAGGCTTACAGGTAATCCAGCTTGGCGAAGTTCTAGAATAAAACCATTAAGCAGGTCAAGCAGTGGAGGATCTCTATCTTCTATCTGAATTGCATTATCCAACTTGGAAGTTGATGACATTTTTTTGATACCCGCAGCTTAGGCTGCACCTTCTTCGTCTTCAGTTACTTCTGGATTATCTGCAAATTCTTTTATAGCCTTTTCTATATCAGACCTGTATTTGAGCAATACATTTACGGTCTCGGCCGCAACATCAGAATCAATTTTCTCTACACCAAGCAACAAAAGCGTCTTTGCCCAGTCAAGAGTTTCTGAAACCGATGGGTGTTTCTTTAAATCAAGTTGTCTAACTGAACGCACAATCCGAGCAACTTGGTCAGCCAAATTTTTATCCATATCGGGAATTTTCGCATTTATAATCTCACGCTCACGTTCCAAATCTGGATAGTCGATGTAAAGGTACAGGCATCTTCTTTTCAATGCTTCGGAAAGTTCACGCGTGCCATTCGAAGTCAAAAAAACTAATGGAACTTGATTGCCTTCAACAGTTCCCAACTCCGGTATCGAGACTTGGTACTCCGAAAGTATTTCGAGCAACAAAGCCTCTGTTTCAATTTCAACGCGATCAACTTCGTCTATAAGAAGAACAACAGGATCTTCAGCACGTATAGCTTCAAGAAGAGGACGCGTTAACAGAAAATCCTCTGAAAAAAGATCATCTTCGATCTCACTCCAGTCTCTAGTTTCGTTCTCAGCTTGAATACGTAAGAGCTGTTTTTTGTAATTCCATTCGTACAGAGCTTTTGACTCATCGAGACCTTCATAACACTGCAGTCTTATTAAGCGCGCTCCACTCATTTCTGCAACACTTTTTGCCAATTGAGTTTTTCCAGTTCCAGCAGGGCCTTCGATCAATACAGGTTTAGCAAGACGATCTGCAAGGTAAACAATTCCCGCGATCCCGTCATCGGCAAGATAATTAACTTCGCTTAAGCCAGTGCGCACACCAGTCACGTCTTCAAATCTGTAATCCACCTGCATATCGTATCTTTTAACGGCGCGTCATCCTAAGAAAAAAGTGAGTAATAACAAATAGTTATATTAGTAGAAAATATTTAGGCTAATCACGCTCCAATACTCCCTCGAGTAACCTTTTAGTTGGAAAGCGGTAAGAGTTTATGTCCTCTGAAGATTCTTCATCTACAACTAGTAGCGCAAAGAAAATTAGCGCTGGAATACTACTCTCACGCCTAACAGGGCTTTTAAGAGAATCATTACTTCGCTCTGTGCTTGGTCTAGGCCCCGCTGCCGATGCTTTTGCCGCGGCGTTGCGTATACCCAACCTGCTGCAAAATCTTCTCGGTGAAGGTTCTCTATCAAGTTCATTCATTCCCGTCTACAGCAGACTTATTTCCGAAGGAAAAGAAGAAGAAGCTGGCAAAGTAGCCGGAGCTATTGCCGGACTTCTAATTGCCTTTACAGGTGGACTGACACTTATTGGAATTTTCATGGCGAAGCCAATAGCGAAAATTTTAACTCCCGGGTTTACTTCAGAGAAACTAGACTTAACAGCTGACCTGATCAAGATAACAACATGTGGAATAGGATTTTTAGTTCTTGCTGCTTGGTGTCTCGGAGTTTTAAATAGCCATAGAAAATTTTTCCTTTCCTATGTTGCTCCAGTTATCTGGAACGTTGCACAAGTCATAGTTCTTATAATCGCAATAAGCAACAATTGGGAACCCACAAAAGCGGCAAAAGCAGCTGCATGGGGTTTACTAGTAGGTGGAGCAGCTCAGCTTTTATTACAATTTTCTGGCGTTCTCAAACTGCGGAACAAAATCAGAATTTCTTTCGACGCTAAAAATTCACACGTAAAGGAAATAGTAAAACGCTTTAACCCTGCTGTTATAGGCAGAGGGGTAGTTCAAATTTCTGCTTATTTCGATTTACTTCTGGCTTCTTTGCTGGCAACAGGAGCAGTCGCAGCTCTAATATCTGCTCAAGTTCTCTATATTCTTCCAGTAAGTCTGTTTGCTTTGAGTCTCGCTGCAGCTGAACTACCTGAAATGTCTCGAAATATAGATAACGCGAATTTACTTAGACGTCTTGATCAGGGTATTAAAAAAGTGTCTTTTTTGATGCTTATTACATCAGTTATATATATTTCCCTAGGAGATCAAATAATTGGAATCCTTTTCCAATGGGGGTCTTTTAGCAGGGATGACACGATTCTGGTAGCGGCAACTTTAGCTGTATATTCCCTCGGACTGCCTGCTATAGGGTGTACACGAATACTTCAAACTGCTTTATATGCAAGAGGTGACACTAAAACACCGGCTATTGCTGCAAGTATGCGTGTAGCGATAGCTCTCTTTTTAGGTCTGTTATTAATGTTTCCTTTAGACAGGCTGTATATCTCTGATGGAAGCTTGAATAGTGAATCTGGAGGACTTTTTAGCGATTGGGGTCCCTTAAGCCAAGGAATACGATCACTTCCAGAAAACCCACATCTAGGAGCAGTAGGTTTAGCTGCTGCTTCTGCGATGGGCGCTTGGTTCGAAATGTTTTTTCTAAGTAGGAAAACTAATAAGGAACTGCCTCCAAGGGCATCCCAGTTGTCTCCAATCTCAAAACTTCTACCAGCTGCTCTCACAGCCTTAATTGTGGTGACCGCTGGACGTTTATTGCTGCCAGCGACTAACGAAATTCTTACTAATGTAATATTTATTCCTCTTGCACTTGTCTCTTATATTTTTATTGCCAACAAGAATAAAGTCGAGGAATCTTTGCTGATAACGAAAAAACTGAAAGCGGAATCGGAGAAGCTACGGAAGTATCACTAAGTCATCTGTATGAATGACTTCATGAGATACTCCTTCTGGGAGTTGTGCAGTATTTAACCCCGCAGTTGCTCTGACGTTGTCTGCATTTTGCCGAACGATACCTTTTGCAAATATTCTCGACTCATCATCTACAACCTCAACAGCATCACCAATCTCAAAATCTCCTTGCATCCCTATAACACCACTTGGCAACAAAGAAGCTCTTGCTTCTAATGCCTTTCTAGCTCCTTTATCGACCGTTATCTGACCTTTGGAGCCGACAGCAAAAGCAATCCACAGTTTCCGAGCACCCAGTCTTTCTTGTCTGGGATGCACAACGGTTCCAATCCCACTTTTTTCGCTACAAGCATCTCGAAGGATGTCACTTCGTGACGCGTCTGCTATCACAGTTCTAACGCCTGACCAGCTAGCAATTTTGGCGGCAGCTAATTTTGAAGCCATTCCCCCACTCCCTATCTCTGAATTGCTACCCCCTGCATATTTTTCCATTTCTTGGTTCACTTCAATTATTTCCTCTATAAGGGAAGCGTTAGAGTCCATATTGGGATCCGCTGTAAAAAGACCTGGAGTGTCTGTCAACAAGACCAACAAGTCAGCTTCAACTAAATGCGCAACTAGTGCGGCAATTCTATCGTTGTCACCAAAACGTATTTCATCATCTGCTATAGCATCATTTTCATTTACGACTGGGACAACATCTAAATCAATCAGAGTCGTGAGTGTGTTCCGTGCATGCAAATACTGGGAACGAACGAAAAAATCTAGTGGAGCTAGTAAAACTTGTCCGGCCAATAGGCCATGATTTGCTAGCTCTTCGCGATAATTGCCGATAAGAGAACCTTGACCTATAGCTGAGATAGCTTGCAGGGTTGCAGAGTCGCGGGGTCTGTTTTTACCTGCCAAGCCCAAAAAAGGAAGGCCTGCGGCTATGGCTCCTGAGGTAACGATCACGACCTTATTTCCAGCATTTTTAAGATCTGCAACTTCAGCGCAAATTTTTGCAACTGACTGCTGTGATATCTCTCCTTGTTTGTTCGTTATTGAAGAGGTGCCCACTTTCACTACTACTGTTTTATTAATCCTCTTCATATTCAAATTCTAGTTTTCCTATCTTCACAATTTCGCCTTTTTTTACCTTTGCTCGCGTTAAAGCCCTATCAACGCCCATACTCTTAAAGCGATCCTGAAGGTATGCCATAGCATCAGGATTACTCAAGTCGTTAAGGTTAGTAATTCTTACTAGCTCTCGATCTGTTATTTCCCATTGATTACTCTCTATCTTTTTAACCTGTAAACCCTCAGGTTCAGGTCTATGTAAAATTCGTGTCGGATTAACAGGTTTTCTAGAGCGAACCTCTTCAATCAATCCACCCATGCGATACAAAACTTCGCTAATTCCCTCACCAGTAATAGAAGAAACTCTTTCACCTTCAAATTTCAAATGTTCTAACGCCATATCTGAACGGGAACCGACTACAAGTCGAGGTCTTTCTAAAAGTTCTGGACGGTAGGAACTTAATTCATTTTCGAGAACTGCCTTCTGATGTTCTGGGGAAAATTCTGAAGTTTGAGAGAGATCCAAAAGAATAAGCAAGACGCTAGCTCTTTCTATATGCCTTAAAAACTGGTGTCCCAGTCCTTTGCCTTCACTCGCTCCTTCAATTAAGCCCGGTATATCAGCAACAGTAAATTCAGGCACATCAGGAATTTTTACTACTCCTAGATTAGGTTCAAGTGTCGTAAACGGATAATCAGCAATGCGAGGCTTTGCTGCTGAAATTTTGGAAATGAATGTACTTTTTCCTGAGTTTGGAAAACCAACTAAAGCGATATCGGCTAATAGTCTGAGTTCCAGCCTAAGCCACTTCTCCTCGCCTTCTTCACCTTGTTCAGCAAAAGTTGGTGCTCTTCTTTTATTACTTAAAAAGCGAGCGTTTCCCCTACCTCCACGACCGCCGCGTACCGCCAACCAACGATCTCCATCTCTAGAGAGATCGGCTAAGATCTCATCTCCTTCAAGTTCATAAATTGTGGTGCCTTCAGGCACTCTCACAATCAACTCATCCGCTGAACGTCCGTGTCTTTTGCCTCCTGACCCATGTGTGCCATTTTTCGCACGGCGATGAGGATGGTCGCGGAATGCTAAGAGCGAAGCAATATTGTGATCAGCTTCAATCCATATATCCCCACCGTTGCCGCCGTCTCCACCATCTGGACCTCCGCGTGAAACGTGTGCTTCACGTCGAAAGGAAACGACTCCAGCGCCACCGTCGCCTGCACATACATTTATGCCACATTCATCGACAAAATTCGACATTTTTCAGCTCCCTAAAAGGGTAGTTAAAAACAGGATTAGTCAAAATCCACAAATTTGAAAGTTTTTAAAAACTTATTCAGACTCACCTAGAACATCAATTAGTTTACGTCCTCTACGAAAACCGAACTTCACTATTCCATCTGATGTTGCAAAAAGAGTATCGTCAGACCCTTTTCCAACATTTTGTCCGGGGTGAAATTTAGTTCCCCGCTGGCGAATCAAAATACTTCCGGCTTGGACCTTTCCTCCATCAAATACTTTGACGCCTAGCCTTTGTGCATTTGAATCCCGACCATTTCGAGTCGAACCGCCGCCTTTGGTTTTAGACATTTAACTAGCCTTTCTTTATTCCCGTAATTTCAATCTCGGCAAGTTTTTGCCTATGCCCCCAGCGACGACGCTGATTACTCTTATTCTTATAGGTAAAAGCATTGATCTTCGGGCCCTTAACATCTGAGATTATACGAGCAGTTACTTTTGAGCTGTTCAAAGATTCAGGGGTCGCCAAAACTGTGTCACCATCAACAAGCATTATGGGTTTTAACTCGACATCTGAGTCGACTTCGCCAAGTTTCTCTACAAACAGTCGTTGACCTTGTTCGACTCTGTACTGTTTTCCGCCGGTACTAATAACTGCATACATCCTGTTAAGGCTAACAGAATACAAGCATTGAAACACCGCTTAATAGCAATTGCTATCGATGTTTGCCTCCATCTGAAGCTGCCACAAGTTTTTCATCAAGAACAAATCCTCGTCCGGAGCAATCTCCGCATTCATCAGCGAAAGATTCGATTAGACCCTCGCCAATGCGTTTTCTTGTCATCTCCACCAGACCTAACTCAGAGATATCAAAAACCTGAGTTCTCGTTTTGTCGCGCAGTAAAGCCTCCCTCAAAGAATTGGCAACAACTTCACGGTTTTTTCCTAATTCCATGTCAATAAAGTCGATAACGATTATTCCACCTATGTCTCTGAGTCTTAATTGATGGGCAATTTCTTCTGCTGCTTCTAAATTATTAGCCAGAACTGTTTCCTCAAGACTCGAAGATCCGACATTCTTACCGGTATTTACGTCAATCACAGTTAGAGCCTCTGTGCTCTCGATAATTAAAGAACCGCCTGAGGGCAGCCAAACCTTTCGATCCAGGCTTTTCATTAGCTGTTCGTGTACATGGTAACGTTCGAATAAAGTTAACTTCTCTTCTTTTTTATCGTAAAAAGAAATTCTGTCTGCAATTGCCGGAGCAACACTTTCAGCATAGTTTTTTACTTTTTCAAATAGCTCCAAATCATCAATTAGGACCCCTCTGAAATCTTTATTGAATTCTTCGCGGATGTAGCGAAAAACCAATTCCGGTTCTCGGTAGAGAAGAGATGGAACTTTCGTTTTTTTAGCGAGAGAATTAATGTCTTGCCATTGTTGAATCAACCGAGAGAGATCTAAGGAAATTTCTTCTTCTGTAACGCCTTCTGCTGCTGTCCTGACAATGATTCCGTGTTCATTAGGCTTAATTCGATCAAGTATGGATCGTAGTCTTCGGCGTTCTGAGTCAGGCAATCGCTTGGAAATTCCAAAAGTCTTACTTTCTGGGATCAGAACAACGAATCTACCTGCAAGGGAAACCTCTTGGCTTAATCTGGCTCCTTTATGTGCAATAGGGTTTTTGGTAACCTGTGCAACGATTTTCTGATTTACTTTGAGTGCCTCTTCTATCTTGACAGGTGACAACTCGTCAATATCCTGATCATCGAACTGCAAGTCTCCTCGATAAAGAACAGCATTCTTGGGTGTTCCAATATCTACGAAAGCTGCTTCCATTCCTGGTAGAACGTTTTGCACCTTCCCCAGATAAACATTCCCGTGTATTTCACTCCAGTCGTTAGCCGGATGTGAAACATAGTGCTCCATCAAAGATCTGCCCTCTAACACAGCAATTTGTGTTACTCCTTCGGAAGAACTGACACACATCAAATATCTCCCTATTGGTTTACCACGTCGTTCTCGACCTCGACGATGACGTAATGAGTCCTCATCTATTTCCAATGGGGAATGGTTCCCAATACCTTCTACATGAGATGTCTTATTTGAATTCGTAGAACGCGAATTCTTACGCTTCCGTTCTCGTTTAGAATTTTTTGGCTTTTTATCTTCTGTTGACTTATTTGTGTTCTTACCTTCTACAGGAGCGGGTTTAGTGTCTCCTATTTTTGGCTTTCTAGTTTCCTTTTTCGTTGAAGAAGATTTTTCTATTTTCTTCTTTTCGTTGGACATTTATTTCTTCCCTTCTCATCACGCCATAACCTCAGCAGGCGCGGCAGGGTCAAGTTTTTGAAATGATAATGGTTCAAATCTTGTATTTCCCTGCAAAATTAATTGTTCTTTTCTTAAAATATTTTTCGTCTTTATCTCTGGATTCATCGCTCTCAGTAAATCAGTAGGGCGCAACACACGAGGCTTCGTTCCCAATTCTGTAATTATATTGAAATCAACAGCATTCTTCTCTTCAATCGCTATGGAGTGGACCTGTGATCTGATGTCCTCTATGAAAATTTTTCCTTTTCTCTCGCGTTGAATCTCATAAGTATCGCTTGACATCAATTTCTCTCTAGATACCTCAAATTCTTCAGTTGAAGATCCAGAAACCTTCACTTTCCAAATGCAAGAGTCCACAGCCTCTTGCAAGGAATCTTCTGATGTTTCAACTACTCCTACAGCCACAGTATTCATACCATCCGGTAAAGAGTCGTTTAATTTTTGATTAACTAAAGTCTCTTTGAAATCGATGTCAAAAAAGTCATCATCAAGGTATATGTCAACATATTCTGCCTCAGACTCAAAACCTGTGGGTAGGGCCAATCCAAATGAGAGACGCGGGTGCGGAGAAAAACCTTGTGAATACAAAACAGGGATTTCAGCTTTCCGTAAAGCTCTCTCCCAAATCCTTGCAACATCACGATGACCTACAAATCTTATTTTCCCTAATTTAGAGTAACGCACTCTCAGGCACTTCATTTCTTTACTCCTGATGACTGTAAATCTTTAAATGAAGTCTTGTTTTCTATTGAAACTCGAATTTCTTTTTGTTCGGAGGTCACTCCAGTGCCTTGGCTTCCTCCAGCGGGTGGCACTGCTGAAGCCACAACGTGTTCTATCCCATAACCAGTACACGCTCCACAGTCATAACAAGGCGTCCATCGGCAATCCTCAAGACCTTGGTTATTAAGAGCATCACGCCAATCTTGCCAGAGGAAATCCTTGTGAAGGCCAGCAGATAAGTGGTCCCATGGTAAAAATTCATCTTCCTCGCGATGCCTATAAGCAAAATCCTCTATTCGCAAGTTCTCACTTTTCATTGCATTTTTCCAGATGGATATATCAAAATGTTCACTCCACTCTTGAAAAACACCACCTTCTTTCCATACCTTTTCAATAACAGGAGCCAACCTTCGATCACCGCGAGACAAAATACCTTCAACAACAGTCGCCCTACTATCATGCCATTTGAGTTTCAAACCTTTAATTTTTTTTGCTGCGTCTCTCAGCAGGTAAATTTTTCTTAAAAGCTCTTCCTCAGTGTTTTGACCGAACCACTGAAAAGGAGTATCGGGTTTTGGGACGAAACCTCCTACTGAAACCGTTACAGATGGGTTTTTATGGTACTTTCTTCCGATCTCAAGAGTTTTTTCAGCCAAACTAACTATGCCCAAAGTATCTTCATCTGTTTCTGTTGGCAGCCCGACCAAGAAATACAGTTTGACTCTTCTCCAACCTTGTGAGTAGGCAGATTCAACGGCAGCTAAAAGATCATCATCGCTTATCAGCTTATTTATTACGTTTCTTAATCTCCATGTGCCAGCTTCAGGAGCAAAGGTAAGCCCTGTTCTACGCGCTTGTTGCATTTGAGCAGCTGTATTTACTGTAAATGCATCAACTCTTAGGCTTGGTAAGGAGAGTGATACTGGACTGCAGGCATCTTGTGTCATCACTTCTGTAATAACACTCTCGATATCACTAAAATCCGCACTGCTTAAAGAAGTTAAAGAGACCTCGTCATATCCAGTTCTTTTCAATCCCTCTTCAACCATAGTTAAAACCTGCTCTTGAGGCCTTTCCCTTACGGGCCTAGTAATCATTCCAGCCTGACAAAAGCGGCATCCTCTCGTGCAACCACGAAATATCTCTACATTTAGTCGATCATGCACAACTTCTGTAAGGGGAACTAATTGATTCTTGGGGTAAGGCCAATCAGAAAGATCGGTAATTGTTCTTTTTTCTACTATGTTCGGCGCAGAAGATTCTTCCTTTGGAGAAATAGAAAGCAGTCTTCCAGAAGAAAAATTTGCCTCATACAAAGACGGAACATATACACCAGGCAACCCAGCCATTTCTTCAAGCAATTGAAGTCTGCTTTTTTTAGGATCGTTTTTCCTCTTCCACTCAGTAAAAATTTCACTTATCTCTCCAACAACCTCTTCCCCGTCACCCAAAACGGCAATATCAATGAAATCGGCAAAAGGTTCGGGGTTATAAGTGCAGTGACCGCCGGCTATAACCAATGGATCGTCGGCGTTTCTATCTGAAGAGTAAAATGGAACGTTAGCCAAATCTAAACATTCCAAAAGATTCGTATATACCAATTCTGCCGAAAGATTAAAAGCCAAAATATCGAAAGCTTCAGCAGAGTGATGAGTGTCTAGAGAAAAAAGTGGAATCCCACGGTTTCTCATTTCACGCGACATATCGACCCAAGGCGCGTAAGACCTTTCTGCCAACGAGTCATCACGCTCATTTAAAATTTCGTAAAGGATTTGTAAACCTTGATTAGGTAAGCCGATCTCGTATGTGTCTGGATAGATGAGAAGCCACGAAGTCTTGTCTGGAGAATGTTCAGGTTTTACCATCCCATCTTCTCCGCCTATATACCTTGCAGGCTTCTCTATCTCATCTAGAAACTGTTCGAGCTCTGCCCATAGAGAACTCATAGAGTTAATCGTAGCATTTTGTTTTTGATATCAATGAAAAATCTAGTTTGACCTCTCATGGCGCCGCATATGAACGCTTTCTACTAGCCCCAAACCAAGAAACGTCGAAACTATGGAAGAACCCCCATAACTAATCAACGGTAAAGGAATTCCCGTAATGGGCATAATCCCTGTTGACATCCCAACACTCTGAAAAGTTTGAAAAAGAATCATGCAGAAAACTCCTACAGAAACCAGTAGACCAAAATTATCTTCTGCTAGCCTCCCGATCCGCCAAATTCGAAATAGTAAAAGTCCTATCAAACCTAAAACTAAAACACTGCCAATAAATCCTGTTTCTTCAGCTATAACGGTGAAGATAAAATCTGTCTGCTGCTCAGGAACTAAATCAGAATTGTTTTGTGTTCCTTCGAAAAGTCCACTTCCAGTTATGCCACCATTACCTATAGCAATTTGTGCTTGTTCTAAGTTGTAACTTGCGGCTGTTGATTCATCATCATTCACAAACACTAACAGTCTAGCTACTTGGTATTCTTCAAGAGTTTCAGACTCGAATACAGCTATAACTCCCGACAGTAAAAGTAAAAACAGAATAAGAAGATAACGTCCTTGAATTCCCGCTGCCACAACCATTCCAGCTGTTATTGCGCCATAAACAAGTATTGTTCCCAAGTCGGGCTGAGCAAGTATGGCAACAATCGGTAAAGCCGCAGCTACAAGTGTCAAAACTAGCCGCCTCCGACTAATCGTCTCAGCGTGGCTTAGAAGAAATGCTAAAACAACCACAATTCCAATTTTGCAATACTCGGAAGGTTGAAACTGATATATTCCAAATTCGAACCAGCCCCTAGTTCCTTTTTTTTCAACTCCTAAGAATAGAACTGAAAAAAGTAAAGCGAGTATGAGCAAGTAAATCAATGGGGCAAGTCTTTGCAGTCTCTTATGCCCAATTGCCGCAACAATAACCATTGCAATAACGCCAATTAGAAGAAAAACGGCTTGTTTTTGAACGTACATAGTTTCAGTTTTCGAAGTGAGCTCAAAAGGTTTTCTGGTGGCTGAATAGATCATCAAAATACCAATTCCACTTAGAGCTAATGCCAAAAGAGGAACAGAGAAATCAACGTGCCTAAATAGTTTAATTTTGCCAAAATTGGGAGTTCTGATATCTACCATTTGGACTACCCTCTACTCGCTAAAAGACTTAACTCATCAATAGGTGATAAGAGAGATTCGATTACCTCGTTACAATTTATTTCAATTCCGCGAACTCTAACATTTCCATCAGGGGTCAAAGAAGGTCCAAATACATCTGAATTTATTTCAGTAAAGCTTTCTAAATTACTTAAAGACGAACTCTCTTTCCACAAGTACCATTCGATACATAAAGGCAGTGCAGCCGATACCGCATAACGGTTTTCGGTAGTAAGTGCTTCCGACACGCTATCTTCAACTACCCTCTTCATGACCCTTGCGCTCATAGGGGCAGCTACAGCGCTACCGAAGCCTGCTTCCTCTAGAATCGTGACAATTACATATTCGGGATCTTGTGCTGGTAAAAATGCTGCAAAAAGTGAAGAGTCAGCTTTCCCTCTAACTTCTGCTGTTCCAGTTTTACCTGCTACTGGAAAATTTTCCAAAGGGAAAAAAGCACCATCTGTAGCTATAGAGTTGAATGCCCAATAAGCGGTTCCCTCTTCGTCTTCAGTTACTCCCATGAGACCGCTGAGAATTCTATTTTTAAAGTCAGAATCAATTTCAACTTGACCCTTAACTCTCACGCCGAACTCCTTAAGCACTGTCCCGTCTCTCTCTAAAACGTACGACACTATATTTGGGGCTAAGCTTACGCCTCCGTTAGCAAGCGTCGCATACGCATTAGCTAGCTGCAGAGGTGTTACCAGAACATCACCTTGACCTACTGAAATATTTACATTGTCTCCGGGGTACCAGTAAGGGTTTGGAAAAATACTGGGACTCTCTTCGTGCCGTTCTTTTCGTTTTTCGGGAGTTGGCATATACCCATCCTGTTCGAAAGGAAGCTGAATCCCTGTCTGCATCCCTAATCCATATAGATTTGCTGCATCTTGAATTGAATTATCTGGGTGTTTCGGATTTATGAAAATGGATTCACCAATCGTGTAGTAATAAACGTCACTCGAAACAGTAAGACTCCTAATTAAATCAACATTTTCATATGGTTTACTTCCTGCATTTCTAAACACGCAACCGCCAGCTGTTTCCAAATCTTCTGCATCAGCACGGCAGCTTTGTAAAAAATATTCACCAGGATCATCAATGGGCTCGTCTGCTTCTCTAACTCTTCCAGTACCAAAAACATCATCGTGCCAAGCGGCATGAGCTGTAAAAACTTTAAATGTTGAACCGGGGGCGTACTCCCCTTGAATAGCTCTGTTGAACATCGGTAAATCATTCGCCGGATCGTTCAACTCATTCCAACGATCTACTGAATAGCCTCCAATAGATTCATTTGGGTCATAAGTTGGAAAGGACGCCATTGCTTTAATTTGACCATCCTTGGGTGAAATTATCAGACTCGAGCCTCCTGGTGCTAAAAAAGGTGCTGGTTCTAAGTCTTCTTCAGAAGCTTCAGGCACCTTTTCCCTAGCTAAATAAATGCTTTTTTGGAGTTCATTTTCCAAAAGATTTTGCAAATCTATATCAATTGTAAGTTGAACATCATTGCCAGCTACAGGAGGCTTAAAAAGATCTGTTCTTTCACGTATAACTCTTCCGCGTCGGTCAACTTCAAACACACGTTTGCCGTTCTCGCCTCTAAGGTCATCCTCAAACATAAGTTCAATACCTGATTTACCAATTTGATCTCTTAAAGAGTAATCCTTCCCATCCACTG
>DBFL01000068.1:5918-6107 GCA_002294285.1 Candidatus Neomicrothrix sp. UBA881 | reverse complement strand
GGCAGTTTGCAGATATCTTCTTCGTTTTGTTTCCTCTAGGGCTCGTTTCATTGACCCAGTGATTTTATCTGCGTACATAATCACTTGCCCATCAACGTTGCGAGCAGCACGACCGATTGTCTGTATCAAAGAAGTTTCACTCCTCAAAAACCCTTCCTTATCTGCATCCAAAATAGCGACTAGAGAAAC
>DBFL01000068.1:3968-5597 GCA_002294285.1 Candidatus Neomicrothrix sp. UBA881 | reverse complement strand
TCCGGTAAATCTAATCCTTCTCTTAAAAGGTTAATTCCGACTAAAACGTCAAACTCACCGAGGCGTAAGTCTCTCAGTATTTCAATTCGTTCAATTGTGTCGATGTCTGAATGCAAATAACGAACTCTTACACCCTGTTCCAACAAGTAGTCAGTTAAATCTTCAGCCATTTTTTTAGTAAGAGTTGTAACCAAAACTCGCTGTTCAAGATCCACTCTTGAAGAAATCATTTGAAGAAGATCGTCAATCTGACCTTCTGTTGGTCTGACTAGCACTTCAGGATCAACTAGCCCTGTTGGCCGGACTATTTGTTCAACAATTCGCGTACTGTTTTCTCTTTCCCATTTTCCTGGAGTTGCAGAAACTAGAACCATTTGTCCTATACGGTCAATAAATTCGTCAAATCTGAGTGGACGATTATCTGCTGCAGATGGAAGTCTGAAACCGTGTTCAATTAGCGTCAACTTCCTGCTTCTGTCGCCCTCATGTTGACCATGAAGCTGGGGTATTGCTACATGTGACTCATCTAAAACAACTAAAAAATCGTCGGGGAAATAGTCAAGTAGAGTAAACGGTCTTTCCCCAGCTTTTCTGCCATCAATATGTGCACTGTAGTTTTCTATGCCGCTGCAGAAACCCAATTCTGACATCATTTCAAGGTCATACTCTGTTCTCATTCGTAAGCGTTGTGATTCGAGAAGTTTGTTTTCTTTCTCAAACACCTTTAAAGATTCCTGTAACTCTTTTTCTATGCCTTTTATAGCTCGATTCATCACTTGGGTGTCTGCCATATAATGCGTTGCTGGAAAAACTATTAGTTCATCTAAATCTCGGATCTTCTCACCTGTAATTGGGTCAACTTCAGTGATTCTCTCCACTTCATCGCCAAATAAAGAAATTTTGAAAACTGTTTCCTCATATGCGGGATGTATTTCTATAGTGTCGCCTTTTACACGAAATTTTCCTCGGCTTAGAACCATATCGTTTCGTTCATATTGCATATCAATCAGCCTGGCGAGTGCCTGACGTTGGTTTATTTCATTTTTAGTTCTCAATACCAATAGTTGCCCTTCATACTGCGCTGGGGAGCCAAGACCGTATATACATGAGACAGAAGCAACTACAATTGTGTCTCTGCGGGTGAGTAATGCAGATGTGGCAGAGTGACGTAAGCGATCTATTTCATCATTCACTGACGAGTCTTTTTCTATGAATGTGTCTGAGCTCGGGACATATGCCTCAGGTTGATAGTAGTCATAATAAGAAACGAAATACTCGACTTTGTTATCTGGAAAGAATGAACGAAATTCATTCGCTAATTGTGCGGCTAAGGCTTTGTTGGGGGCGATTACTAAAGTTGGTCTCTGGACTTCCTGAATTGTCCAAGCCACAGTAGCGCTTTTACCACTACCTGTTATTCCTAATAGTGTCTGGAACCTTTCTCCACCATTTATGCCGTCAGCTAATTCCTCAATTGCCTTTGGCTGGTCGCCTGCCGCCTCAAACGGTGCATGTACTTTGAACTTTCCTTCCACATAACGATGATACTTATGTATTAGGTGTGAGTGATGTTGATTTTACTGTTCGGGAATTAGGGATGGTAGAGGCCTGCTGATTTCTGGTCTCTCC
>DBFL01000068.1:1894-3600 GCA_002294285.1 Candidatus Neomicrothrix sp. UBA881 | reverse complement strand
AAAGAAGAATTGTTCGTGATTACATAATCAGCTATTTCAGTCCTCGAGTCTCTTGGAGCCTGACGTTCTATGCGCAGTCTGGCATCTTTTTCGTCAAATGACCGAAACTCGATTAGGCGTTGCACAGCTATTTCTGTATCTACATCTACGACAACAATCGCATCGAAATTTCTATATCCCGATTCAACGAGTAATGGTATTTCCAATATGACCGTATTATCTGTAGCGACGTGAGCTTCACGCCTTCGAGTCATTTCATCACGTACTGCAGGATGGACGATCTGATTTAGTGATTTCAGCTCTTCTGGGTCTGAAAAAACGATATTGGCAACCGATTGACGGTCCAGTTCCCCATCTTCAGATAAGATTTTACTTCCCCACTTCGCGAGCATCTCTTCGAAAACTTTTTCACCCGGTTGTTGCAGATCTCTAACGATCTGATCTGCATCAATCAATGAAGCTCCGTTTTTAACGAAAATTGAAGCGGCGGTAGATTTTCCTGAACCTATACCGCCAGTTAATCCTATTTCAAGCAATTGTTAGTCCAGGGAAAAATTAACTCTGTGTCTCTGGTTCTTCGTCTTCAGAGTCATCTTCTACATTCTCCGTACTGTCGTTAGCGTCGACTGTATCTTGATCTGAGGTTTCCTCTTCACTGTTATTAGCATCACCATCATCACTAGTGGCGTCTTCGGTTTCTTGATTTTCCGGCTCTTCGGAAAGGTTTTCTTCCGGAGTTTCTGCTGACTCTAAAACCGCGGGCTCTGATGGGTCGTGTTCGTTATAATATTCCGCCCATGCTTCTTGCCCTTCAGAACTTTCGATTCCGATATAATTTCCTTCTTCGTCATAATTATGCTCACCAAAATGTTCTTGGTACTCTGCTGCAACAACACCACCTTCTGCTGCTTGCTTTATTGAAAGACTGATTCTTCTTCTTTCTAAGTCCAAATCGATTATTTTGACCCACAACTCCTCACCGGGCGTAACCACTTGTTCAGGTAATTCAACATGATGTGCAGACATCTCTGATATGTGCACCAAGCCTTCAATACCTTCACCGACCTGCACAAAAGATCCAAACTGAATTAGTTTTGTAACTCGTCCATAGACCAACTCGCCCACCTGGTGGCTGTCAGCAAACTCCTGCCATGGGTCTTTTTGAGTAGCTTTGAGGGAAAGGCTGATTCTTTCTCTGCTCATGTCAATATCCAACACTTGAACTTCAATTTCATCACCGACTGAAACAACTGAACCTGGGTGATCGACGTGTTTCCATGACAACTCAGAGACATGTATAAGACCGTCCATCCCTCCTAGATCCACAAATGCACCGAAATTCACAACACTTGAAACCACTCCAGATCGAATCTCGCCTGACTTCAAATTTGTAAGAAAATCTTCGCGTTCATCTTTTTGACTTTCCTCGAGCCACGCCCTACGGGAAAGAACCACGTTATTTCTATGTCTATCTAATTCGATAATTTTCGTATCGACAGTTGTTCCAATTAGTGGCTGAAGATCACGTACTCTTCTCAAATCAACTAATGATGCCGGCAGGAAGCCACGCAGTCCTATGTCGACGATGAGACCCCCTTTAACAACTTCGATTACAGTTCCCGAAACCATTCCGTCGGCTTCTTTGATTGCTTCAATGTCTCCCCAAGCTTTTTCGTACAAAGCACGCTTTCGAGATAGAAGTAATC
>DBFL01000068.1:0-1470 GCA_002294285.1 Candidatus Neomicrothrix sp. UBA881 | reverse complement strand
ACTCCTTCAGATTTGTATCCAATATCAAGCAAAACTTCATCTTTGTCGATTCTTACTACTGTTCCTTCGACCAGTTGTCCGTTTTCGATATCGACCATTGTCGCTGTGTAAGCATCTTCTAAAGAGAGTGACCCTAGGTCATTTGCAGTTATTTCGCGTGGTTTATACTCACCATCGCTGTCGAAAGCTCCCATAGGCTGGGAGTCAATTAGTGGAATTGTTGAAATTGGATCGGACACGGTTTTCTCATTGTTAGCGGATACGTAGGGAATTTCCCTTCTTTTTCAAGACGGATAAAGCCTATCGGGCTGCTATAACATCGTCACGTTTTACGCGAGTTGCTTTTCGGCCAATAGCAAAAACTCGGGGTTCTCGATACCACAAGGCAGGAGTTCATAATCGAGCGGTGTGACTGACCAAATATCTTTTACTGTTAATCCAACGTTATTGACCATGAATCTAAGTTCACGTGGTGTAAAGCACGTAGTCCAAGTAACTGCGTCTTTTTTTAAACCTTCCGGACTAATTATTTCTATTTCTTCTTTATTCACTCCATTAAATGCGTCAAAAAAGTCCTTTTCACCGAGAAACCTGACTTGAAAATATGATGAAAAAGCTGATAGGGCTAGTTTTCCACCAGGTTTTAAAGCGCGTGACATATTTTTAAGGGCTTTCATATCCATGTCGGAATCTTTATTAGATGAGGTGGGGTCATATAAAAGTCCAAAACCTCCCTGACACATCGAAATAACTGCATCAAACTCTGATTCGTAGTCCATTTGACGCACATCTTGGCGAATAAACTTAGCTCCTTTTCCGCCAGTATCAGCAATCCTTATGAATTCTTTAGAAATATCAATTCCTGTTACATTTAATCCTTTCTCTGCGAAAAGGTTTGAATGGCGGCCCGGCCCACAACCGACGTCTAATAAAGAGTCGCCTTCTTTCAAATCGAGTAATTCCATAAGGCACTCAACTTCGTTTTTTGTTCCATAAGTAAATGAGTAACGGAGGTATGCGTCACTTAGATGGTCTGCAATTGGTTCGAACCAATGTGTTTGTTCTCCTTCTTTCATGCTTTCAGTTCTTTGCCTCTGCCCAACTTTTCCCCACTGCAATGTCAACTTTTAATTCAACAGAAATTTCATAAGCGTTTTCCATATTTCTTTGAACAATTTTTTTGACATCAGCTAATTCATCTGGAACGACTTCAAGTATGACTTCATCATGAACTTGAAGAACTAAAGCAGACTCACAAGATTTGCTATTTAGTTCTTTATGTATATCCACTAGGGCTATTTTGAAAATATCTGCTGCTAATCCCTGAATAGGTGCGTTCATTGCCTGCCGTTCGCCTGCTTGGCGCACGTTAAAATTATTCGATAGCAGTTCAGGAATTTTTCTCTGTCTACCTAAAAGAGTTTCTGTGTATCCTTTTTTTCGCGCTTTTTCAATCGAATCTTTCATGTA
>DBFL01000087.1:6731-83971 GCA_002294285.1 Candidatus Neomicrothrix sp. UBA881 | reverse complement strand
GTGTTTCTTCTGGTGTTTCTTCTCCATCGCGCAGTTTTTGCCAAGTATCTAAAGCATTTCTCCATAAAGCTTCAGCTTCAGCTACTACTTCTGGTTCTGCTCCACTATCTTTAGCTTTTTGAAGTGCTATGACAGCTTCGTCCTTAGCTTTTTCGGCTCTTTTTATTTTTGCAGAGGCCTCTAGTTCTTTCTCAGCTGCTTCCGCTCTTCTGTTAAAAAGTAATAGAGCCTGTTGGGTTTTTTCGTCGATTTCTTTCATTTAGTAGACCTAGTCTCTCTCATATTACAACTCGACTCTAAAGCAAAGGTTTTACTTCTTCACCGAAAATACTCAACTGTTCAATATATTCATTAAGAGTACGACTGCGGAATTTTAGATGAAAAACATTTGCTCCAGCGTCGCGATCAGCTCTTAGGTGTTCAGCAATTTTTTCAGGAGAACCTGTTAAACCTGCTGGCGGTAGATCCTCAGGAACTTCGCCTATATATGACCATGGTGGCATTATGCCTATATCAAAGCTTGCGTTTTGCCTTCCTGAGTCAGCAGCTGTTTGTTGAATAGTTTCAATTATTTCCTTGTATTGCTCTCTCGGATTACCCATCGGGATGTAACCGTCGCCTCGTTTTCCAACACGGCGCCATGCTGCTGGACCAGCACCTCCAATCCAAATAGGCATGTCATTTCCCGGCGGTTGTGGACCTACACCAACAGATTGGAACTGAAAATGCTTCCCATTATGTGTTGAATATTCGTCAGTAAACGCGTTTCTTATAACGTCAATACTTTCATCCAAGATCGATCCCCGTTTAGAGAAATCCACATTTAATGCTTTGAATTCTCCTTCCACATGTCCAGCCCCTAGTCCTAAAATGACACGACCGCTTGAAAGGTGAGACAAGGTTCCAAATGAACTAGCTGAAATCAGTGGATGGCGATAAGCGGCAATCCACACGACTGAGAGAAGGTGAATTCTTTCTGTGTTGGCTCCTATCCATGAAAGTGTTGCCACAGGGTCATACCAAGTCGTGGTCATATGAGCGGAGTATTTATCATCGGGAATTGCAACATGATCACACACACCCACAAAGTCAAGACCAGCTGATTCAGCCGCTTTAGCAACTGAAATAAGTTCATTAGGTCCAGCTTCTTTTTCCCAAGGATCCGCCAAAGTTTGTGTAAGAGTTTGAATTGGTAATTGAATCCCGTAGAAAGCCTCACCTTCGGGAACTAAGTTTGACATGTTGCTTCCTTTATTCCTGCATCATTTTGATTGTCGTTAGAGCTCTCTTATATATTGGCTCGTCTATCATTTCGCTACCGACTGCTATTGAAGCCTCACCTCTTTCAAGGGCATCTTCGAAAGCTTCTACTATCTCCAAAGCCCATTTAAATTCTTCTTCAGTAGGTTTGAAAGCTTTATTAGCCAGACTTACCTGATCCGGATGTATGCACAATTTTCCTGTAAAGCCCAGTGACCTAGCTTCAGCGGCCTCTTCTAAGAACCTTTTCTCATCTTTGAAATCTGAAACAACCATATCGATCGCATAAATTTCCCCCAGTCTTGCCGCTTGAGAAATCTGTGAGCGAGCGAAAAGCACTTCACGGTTATCTGGCCTTCTTACTCCACCTAGGTCAGCTACATAATCCTCAGCTCCGAAATAGCACCAACTAACTTTAGGATGTGTAGATATTTCATGAGCGTTAAATAAACCTGAAACAGTTTCCAAACCAGCCATGATCGGAAGACTCCCGAAGCCTAGATCAGAAAGTGCAGCAGAGATTTGATCAACTTCATCTCGTGAAGAAATTTTTGGTACGACAACTCCGGTCAAAACGTCTGAAACTGCATTTGAAATGTCTTCATGAAAATGTTCTGTTCCAAAAGCATTTATTCTTACGTAAAGAGCCATTTCCGATGCTTTTTCATTCAATTCGATTATGGCTGACCTAGTTATTTTGCGCGCATTTTCTTTCTCACCAAAAGGGACTGAATCTTCAAGGTCGATTATTGAAGCGCCAGGTTTGCTTCTTGGCAATTTTGATAAAACTTTTTCTTTGTTTCCAGGCGCAAAAAGAAAGCTTTTAAACATCAGTTCAGTAGAAGAGAAATTCCCCATAACACAGTTTGACGTCAAAAAGTCCTTCTTCCTAAGAACTTCGACTTTATTCACAAGATTATCTTCTATTAGTTTTGAAACATGGAACAGAAAAACGATCAGAATCAACTTGAGTTTCCAGGGACTTGGGCAAAAAACGAACCTGAACGAATTGCGATAGTTATGACCGGTTCAGGTGAAGAGATGACTTATTTTGAGTTAGATGAAAAGGCGAATCGTATAGCTAATCTTTTCGTTAGTTTGGGTCTTAACGCAGGGGATCATGTTGCTTTTTGTTTGGAAAACACGATTGATTTTCTGCCTTTGGCTTGGGGAGCTCATTATGCAGGCCTGTATTACACGGCAATAAGTTCTCGTCTAACAGATGAGGAAATGAGTTACATAGTGAAAGATTGTGGAGCACGCGTCTTCATAACTTCAGTTGGTGTTAGAGACACAGCAGAACAAATGAATTTTTCTGATACAGCAGTTCAAGAAAAGTTCTCAATTGGTGGCGAATTAACTGGTTATACCTCTTTAGAAGACGCAATTGAGAGTGTTTCGAAAGAACCTAGATTAGGCAGAGTTGAAGGCCAAGACATGCTCTACTCATCCGGCACTACAGGTCTTCCAAAAGGAGTAAAAGTCAAGGCCCCGGATGTTCCTTTGGGGAGTCCATCGCCCCAAGCGATTTTGTTTAGAGCGGTATTTGGAATTGAAAGTGATGCTGTATATCTTTCGCCTGCCCCTCTCTATCATGCAGCTCCGCTCAGATTTTGCATGGCAGCGCATCGTATCGGGGCGACGGTAGTCGTTATGGAGAAATTTGACCCTGAGGGGGCATTAGCTGCAATTGAGGCAAATGGTGTGACTGCTAGCCAATGGGTTCCTACGATGTTCGTTCGGATGCTGAAACTACCAGAAGAAGTTCGTGAGAAATATAATACAACTTCTTTGAAGACGGTTATACACGCGGCCGCTCCCTGCCCGATTGAGGTAAAGAAGCAAATGATTGATTGGTGGGGCCCGATTTTACACGAATATTATGCTGGAACTGAAGGTAATGGCTTTACTTACATCAACTCAGAAGACTGGCTTAGTCATCAAGGATCAGTGGGTAAATCCCTACTAGGCGAACTTGTAATAGTTGATGATGAGGGAAATGAAATTCCTGTTGGGGAAGAAGGTAATGTTTATTTTCGGAGTGATTCAAGATTCGAGTATCACAACGACCCAGAGAAAACAGCTTCATCACGAATTGGAGAAGATTTAAGCACGCTAGGAGACATAGGTCGTGTTGATGAAGATGGGTTCCTGTATCTAACTGACCGAAAGGCTCACATGATCATTTCAGGAGGAGTAAATATTTACCCACAAGAAGCAGAAAATATTTTGACAATGCATCCGGATGTTTACGATGTTGCAGTTATAGGTGTCCCTAATGATGAATTTGGTGAAGAAGTGAAAGCAGTAGTTCAACTAATTGATCCTAAAAAAGCAGGCCAGGATCTAGCGAAAGAACTAATTGCGTATTGTCGTTCGCACCTTGCAGATTTGAAGTGTCCAAGGAGCGTTGACTTTAGAGAGGAATTGCCAAGACACCCAACCGGAAAGTTGTATAAGCGCCTTCTCAAAGATCAGTATTGGGGTGAAAGAAAAACTCGGATCTGAACTAACCTGCTTCTGAGTGAGTTACAGGCTCTTCACCCATCCATTCTCTTAAAGTATTCTTTAATTTAGTTTGCTGGATAAAGATGTCGTGTTCTGGACCGGCGTCTGTAGAAGCTTGTGGAGCTTTCAGGTAGAACGAGAGCCATTCCTGAACACCAGATTGTTCTGCGCGTGCAGCCAAATCTAGAAAAAGGGCCAAATCCAAAACGATTGGAGCTGCCAAAATTGAATCACGGCAGAGGAAATCTACTTTTATTTGCATGGGGTAACCGAGCCAACCAAAGATGTCTATATTGTCCCAACCTTCTTTGTTGTCGCCCCTAGGTGGGTAGTAATTGATACGAACTACGTGGTCTATATCTCCGTATAAATCAGGGTAAGACTCAGGCTGAAGGATTGTGTCAAGGACTCCTAGTTTTGAAACTTCTTTAGTTTTAAAGTTGTCTGGATCATCGAGAACCTCTCCATCTCTATTTCCAAGAATATTTGTTGAGAACCAGCCACGCAGTCCCAACATTCTCGCTTTAAGGCCAGGCGCAAGAAGTGTTTTCATAAGAGTCTGACCTGTTTTGAAATCTTTCCCTGCAACAGGAACACCTCTAGTTTTTGCGAGTTCGACCATGCAAGGAATATCTAAGGCAAGATTAGGTGCACCATTTGCGAAAGGCACATCACTCATGATTGCCGCGTAGGCGTATATTTGGCTTGGTGCTATGTTCTCATCATTTGATTTAAGCCCTGCTTCAAAGGAAGCAACACTTTCGTGCACTTCACTGGCCTCTTGGAAAGCTTCGGTTGACCCGCACCAGACCATTACTAGTCTGTCGCATTCATTTTCAACACGAAATTTTTCAATGTCTGCAATTAGGGCCTGAGCCTGATCCCATTTTGAATCTAAATTTTTGACTCTCTTGCCATCCAATTTTTTTACCCAGCGATTGTCGAAGACTGCATCCATTGCAACAATTCCTTCTAGCTCAGATGAAACTGGTGCAATATCTTTTTCTTCAAGGACCCCACAGGTTCTAGCTGCTTCGAGAACGTTCGAAGAAATCGGATCCCATCCACCAAATACCAAATCATCAAGATCTGCCAAAGGGACAAAGTCACGGATTAGAGGGTTTCGTCCTTCTTCCCGTCTGCCTAGTCGGATATGAGCCATTTGGCTTACCGACCCAATCGGAACTGCGAGCCCTCGTCGGGCTGCAATTACTCCAGCAATAAAAGTTGTAGCTACTGCGCCTAGGCCGGGTGTTAAAACTCCCAGACGACCAGAAGCAGGTGCGATAGATAATTTTTCAGTCATATACCAATAAGGATACGTATGCTTAGGCCCTGTAACCTCAGAATCAGTGTTTCAATTGATAAAAGACTTAAATTAGGGGAAAATAAACCATGCCTTGGCCTAACCTTAAAGACGAAGAATTGTTCGAGATTATTAATCGAGAAATAAATCGTCAGAACACCACACTGCAATTAATAGCGTCAGAAAATTTTGCATCGCCTGCGGTTCTAGCAGCAACAGGTTCTGTCTTCACGAACAAATACTCTGAGGGTTATCCAGGGAAAAGATACTATGGCGGCAATATCCATGTAGATGAGGCTGAAAGTCTTGCATGTGAACGCATAATCAATTTATTTGGAGCTGCTCATGCAAATGTGCAACCACATTCGGGAGCAAGTGCAAATATGGCTGTTTATCAAGCTTTGCTAGAACCGGGTGATACTGTCCTTGGTTTACGACTTGACCATGGTGGGCATTTGACACATGGTTCACCAGTCAACTTCAGCGGAAAACTTTACAACTTTGTTTCTTATGGTTTAACTGACGATGAACTAATTGATATTGAAGATCTGCATAAAAAAGCTAATGAAGTTAAACCAAAGCTAATTGTCTTGGGGGCTACTGCCTATCCGAGAATTATTGAAGCTTCCCCAATAAGAGAGATAGCTGATTCAGTAGGCGCTTATTTAATGTTTGATGCAGCTCATATAGCCGGACTGATAGCAGGAAAGGCACATCCCAATCCGGTTCCATTTTGCGACGTTGTCACATTTACTACTCATAAGACACTTAGGGGACCAAGAGGAGGTTGCATCCTTAGTACTGAAGAACTTGCTAATGAAATCGATAAAGCTATCTTTCCCGGTTTGCAAGGAGGCCCCTTAGAGCATCACATCGCTGCGAAAGCTGTAGCTTTTGCAGAAGCTTTAGACCCATCTTTTGAAATTTATTCAGAACAAATAGTAAAAAATGCTCAAGCCCTCTCCGGAGCTTTACAAAAAGAAGGTTTCAGACTTGTTACGGGAGGTACGGACAATCATTTGCTTATAGTTGATTTGCGAACTTTCGATGAGGAATTAACAGGGGCAGAAGCTCAGGTGGTTCTTGATGAAGCTGGCATAACGCTCAATAAGAATACAGTTCCGGATGATCCACGTTCTCCCTTTGTTACAAGTGGTGTTCGTCTCGGAACGCCTTCTACAACTACGCAGGGTATGACGGAGAAGGAGATGGTGGTGATTGCCCAGTTGATGGCTCGAACTCTGCGCAATAGAAAAGATTCGAATTCACTTTCCATAATAAGAAAAGAAATTGAGGAGCTTTGTAGTTCTTTCACTCCTTACATTGATTAGGGTCGCATGCCTGGAGTTATTGCTTATTTCATAGTTGGAGGGGTTGCCGCTATCGCGACGTTCGTTGCAACTCCGCTAGCGCGAAAAGCAGCTAATCGGTTTGAAATTATTTCTGCTCCAGATGAAAGAGATGTGCATGAATCACCTACTCCAAATCTAGGTGGACCTGCAATGCTTTTTGGGCTATTGGCTGGTTCACTTACAGCATGGCTTATAGGTGACTTTTCAGCTGTTTTTTCTTCACAATCTGAGATATTAGGAGTTCTTTTGTCTGCAGTTGTTATGTGTGCAGTAGGTGTAATAGATGATGTAAAACCAATAACGGCTCCAGCGAAAATTGCAGGAATGGTCATAGCTGGAAGTGTTTTATCACTGGTTGGGGTTTCCTTAGTAGTTCTTAGGATTCCTTTCGTAGATGTCGTGTTGCTTACACCTGATCTCGCTGCATTGGCAACAGTCTTATGGGTAGTGCTATTAGCCAATGCGATAAATCTGATTGATGGTTTAGATGGCTTAGCAACAGGAATAGTCGCCATAGCATCTACAACTTTTGTTATTTACGCGATCCGTTTAGCAGATGAGGGGGTTCTGTTTGAAGAAAACCCTGGGTCATTAATTGCTGTTCTCATTGCTGGTGTATGTGTTGGATTTCTTCCTCACAATGCACATCCCGCAAAAATATTTATGGGAGATGGAGGGGCTCTCATGTTAGGGGTGCTTTTAGCAGCTTCCACGGTTTCTGTAGGGGGAAGGACAGACGCTGCATACAGTGGTCAGTCATTTTTCTTTTTTGCGCCCTTACTTATTCCGATAGTCATCTTAGGAGTTCCGATAGTTGATGTTTTATTTGCAGTTATAAGGAGAGTATTCACGCCGGGTTTGTCGGTAACTACCGCTGACAAAGACCATTTACACCACAGGCTCTTACGGCTTGGACATGGCCATAGAAGAGTCGTCTTTATTTTGTGGACATGGACAGCACTGCTGTCTGGGTTCGTTTTATGGCCAACCTATAGTGGGCGCGGTGATGGGATTGTTCCAATGGGCATTGCAGGAGTGGTCCTGATCTTGTTCACGCTTCTCCATCCACGTTTACAGACAAATAAATCAAAAAATAGTGAAATTGTGGCAGATGACCATTTCCCCAAGTTGTGAGGACGCAAGAAAGAATCTAGATTCACATGCGGTTGACTATTCAAAATTTGAATCTGTGATTTCGAAATAATGAATTATTGCTGAGGTGATTTGAATCATGAAATCTGAAAAACTAGAGATGAAACAAGGTTCTGGAGACGCTATGGCAGCAGCTTTTGAACTTGTTGCGACTCCAACAATTTTTGGATTTTTAGGATGGCTATTAGATCGCAAGTTTGAAATATTTCCAGTTTTTACACTGGCCTTAGTAGCAATAACAATCACTTATGCTTCGTGGCGACTTTATAGGCAATACACCCTTAGACTCACCCAAGAGGCAGAAGAGCGTCGTAAAACATGGCTTCAAAATGTCAATTAAACAGGAGATAGAAGAAGAAGTAATGGAAAATATTTCCACACAACCAGAAAAACGTATTGCTAATCACTTAGCTGTGAGAGCGATTTGGGTGTCACCTTTATTTCTGGTTATTTCTGCTATTGGATGGGGCTTGGGTGGTGCGATTTCCGCTTTATTAGCTCTTGTACTAGTAGCTTTTAACTTTTTGACAGGAGCGGCGATAATCACACGAACAGTAAAAATCTCACCAAACTTGCTTTACGGATCAGTCCTAGGAGGCTACGTGTTGAGATTAGCTATTTTGACGGGTGTTGTAATGTCAGTCAGAACCTTTGATTGGTTTAAGACTGTTCCTTTTGCCATGACTCTCTTAGTTACACATTTAGGACTACTTGCTACAGAGACACGTCACATATCAGCTTCTTTGGCTTATCCTGATTTGAAGCCAACTAAATCGAAGGAGATTCGCTAACCGTGAATGTTTTTGCATTGGAATTCCCACCTGTAAGTCATCTTTTTGATTGGCCGGACATACTTTTTTCTGGTTCATTATTTGCGGTCAATAAGACGGTGCTTATCTATTTGGCAGCTGTGCTAATTACATCAGCAATTTTTTTGACTGCGGGCAAGCAACGCAATTCTTTAGTGCCGGTTGGTGTGCAGCATGTAGCAGAATCCGGAGTTAATTTCGTAGAAGAGTCCGTCGTGATGGAGACTATAGGTCCAGAAGGAAAGAAGTATTTACCCTTTTTGACCACAATGTTCTTCTTTATACTTTTTTCAAACATTTTTGAAGTAGTTCCAGGAATACAATTTCCAGCAAACAGTAGAATGGCTGTCCCTATTACTTTGGCACTCGTTGTTTGGGTCATCTATAACTTTGTTGGTGTTCGTTCTCAGGGAATTGGGGGCTACCTAAAAAATTCCTTGTTCCCACCTGGAGTTCCAAAGGCTCTGTATCTGATTGTTACTCCAATCGAGTTGGTATCAACATTCGTAGTCAGACCTTTTTCTCTGGCTATTCGACTGTGGGCAAACATGGTCGCAGGCCACCTATTGCTGGTTACGTTCGCGATTCTCACACAGACCTTGTGGGATAACGGTTATGTAGGAGCTGCTGCACCATTTGCAATGCTCATATTGATGACAGGTTTCGAGATTTTGGTTTCCGTTTTGCAAGCCTTTATCTTTACAATTCTGACCGCTGTTTATATCGGTGGTTCGATGCACGCAGAACATTAGATCGCCCACTGGATAGTGGAACGAAGACATATAAATTAAAAAATTCCGACCGGACATTCCGGCCGGATCAAAATAGAAAAACAGGAGAGACAAGTGTTGAACATTTTGACGCTAGCTGCAACTGAAGCCGGTGAAATGCTAGAGGGTTTGAAAGCCATCGGCGCCGGCCTTGGCTATGGATTAGCTGCTATTGGACCTGGAGTAGGTATTGGAACTGTGGTTGGTAATGCAATCTCATCCATGGCCCGACAGCCAGAATCTGCAGGCATGGTGCGAACGACGATGTTCTTGGGGATAGCTTTTACTGAAGCTCTTGCCCTCATAGGTTTCGTTGTATTCATTCTGCTTTTGCCGTAGAACCTAGTTATCGAAAGGAAGTCGAATTTATGAGACGACGAGGAACAAAACTCTGCTTTTCGTTGCTTTTGGCAATAACTGGGATGTTGTTTTTCGCAGCACCAGCATCAGCAGCGGGTGCCAGCATTGGAAGTTGTATTGTTGAAAAACTCGAACACATAGCTGAAGAAGGCCACCATGACGATGGCCACGATGATCATGGTGTTGAACATCTCTTTCATTCTCTTCATGCCAAAGATGGCGCAACTGAAGAGGAAAAGAAAAAGGTAAAGAAAAATGAAGACAAACTAGAGAGTTGTCTCGAGGCACCAAGCCCAATAATTCCTGAATTAAGTGAAGTGATTTGGGGTGGCGGAGCTTTTTTGATTTTATTTGTAGTAATGGTCAAGAAGGGCTTTCCGGCAGTTAAAGCAGCAATGGACGCGAGATCAGAAAAAATACGAGACGATTTAGATGCCGCAGAAAAAGCGAAAACGGATGCACAGAGTGTCCATGCTGATTATGAGGCACGTCTAGCAGATGCTAAAAACGAAGCATCACGTTTAATTGATGAAGCAAGAGGTGCAGCTGATCAGGTACGAGCAGATTTGGTGGCGAAAGCAGAAGCTGATATTTCTGAAATGAAATCACGAGCAGCAAATGAGATTGAAGCATCAAGACAGCAAGCAATCGCAGATTTGAGGGCAGAAGTTGCAGGAATTGCGCTTGGCGCTGCGGAAAAAGTTGTTCAAGGAAGTTTGGATGATGATGCTCAGCGAAGGCTCGTAGATCAATATATTGATGAAGTGGCTGGTAGCTAGCAATGGCCGATAACGCAATTGCTGGTTACGCAGATGCTTTGTATGCCGTTGCGGCTGCAGACAACGCTTTGTCTACTGTTGAAGATGAATTATTCAGATTCTCACAAGCGTTGAATTCAGATGAGAACCTTCAAACGACATTGGATGATTCGTCTCTACCAGTTGAGCGCAGGCAACAGATCGTTGAGGATCTTTTAGGGGGATCGGCTTCGCTAACGACAAAGGCATTGGTGTCGATGATCGTAGCTTCAGGTCGTTCTTCCCGTTTTTCGAGCATTGTTGACGCGTTTATCGAACGTAGTGCAGCTTCCAGAAATAAGACGGTTGCGACCGTTAGATCTGCTATTGAGCTGGATGACACACAAAAAGACAGATTAGTTGCAGCCCTAAATGGAGCAACTAATAAAGACGTAGAAATAAAAGTAGTAATTGACCCATCTGTAATAGGTGGTTTGGTTACAGAAATTGGTGATGACATTATTGATGGCAGTGTCCGTCGTCGTTTGAACCAACTTCGAGAGAATTTCCGGTAGGAAAGAAAGCAATCGAGACGAGAGAGAAAAATGACTGAATTGACAATCAGCACCGCTGACATAGCTGCATCAATACAGAAAAACCTAGAGGGTTTTGAACCTGGTTTGGAGCAAAGCCAGGTTGGACGTGTGCTTGAAGTGGGAGACGGTATTGCCAGAGTTTCGGGCTTGCCAGACGCGGCAGTAAATGAACTATTGCAGTTCGAGAGTGGAACTTTTGGATTGGCTCTGAATCTAGATGAGGATTCTATAGGAGCGGTAGTCCTTGGTGAGGTTGATGATATTGAAGAAGGCCAGACAGTTCGTGCTACTGGTGACATTCTTTCTTTGCCTGTTGGGGACGGCCTATTGGGGCGCGTGGTTAACGCTCTTGGTGAACCTATCGACGGGAAAGGACCACTAACGAATACGGAACCAAGGCGGATGGAAATTCAGGCGCCGGGAATTATGGGACGTAAACCTGTGCATGAACCAATGCAGACAGGAATTAAAGCAATAGATTCCCTCGTGCCAATAGGCCGTGGTCAGCGAGAACTGATCATTGGAGATAGAAAAACAGGAAAAACAACTATCGCAATTGACACGATCATTAACCAAGCAGGTCAAGGAATGAAATGCGTGTACGTAGCGATCGGTCAGAAAGCGTCGACTGTTGCACAAAATGTCGCTGTTCTTGAATCTCACGGAGCTATGGATTACACGGTGGTGGTGGTAGCACCAGCCTCAGACCCAGCCCCTTTCAAATATCTTGCACCATATGCAGGCTGTGCTATAGGTCAGCACTGGATGGACAATGGTGAACATGCTCTAGCCGTTTATGATGATTTGTCAAAGCAGGCTGAGGCATACCGACAGATGTCTTTGTTGCTTCGTCGACCTCCTGGTAGAGAAGCGTACCCTGGAGATGTTTTCTATTTGCATAGCAGACTTTTAGAGCGTGCTGCGAAGCTAAGTGATGATAAAGGAGCTGGCTCTCTAACAGCATTACCTGTAATTGAAACCAAAGCAGGCGACGTTTCAGCTTTTATTCCAACTAATGTGATTTCCATCACTGACGGTCAGATATTTCTCCAAGATGACCTTTTCAAATCAGGTATAAGACCTGCAATTGATGTAGGAATTTCTGTTTCTCGAGTTGGTTCAGCAGCTCAGGTAAAGGCAATGAAAAACGCTGTAGGAACTCTTAAGTCAGATTTACAGCAGTTCCGTGAATTGGAGTCTTTTGCCGCATTTGGTTCTGATTTGGATGCGGTTTCTCAGGCTCAACTTGATCGTGGATACCGGCTTACTGAGCTTTTAAAACAAGGACTTAATTCACCGTTATTAGTTGAAGAACAAGTTGTTTCAATTTGGGCCGGAACGAGAGGTCATTTAGACAGTATTGAAATAGCAGATGTAGGCAGGTTTGAATCAGAATTACTTGATTGGTTTAGAACGCGACATGCAGCTGTTTTGACTGAAATACGTGAATCTGGAACCGTATCAGATGAAGATGCCTTTGAAGCGGCAATTGCAGCCTTTACAGAGCAGTTTGAAGGTTCAACAAAGCCTGCTGAGGCTACACCTGACGCAGAATTCGCTGATACGGACTCAAACATCGTTGACGCTGATACAACGCTGCCAGAAGAGGATATTTCGGAGGCCTAGTGAAAACTAACTTGCTAAGCCTCAACCAGATGAGTTCTGATGCTCTTGCAGGGAGCTACTAATGGCTGGTGGTAAAGAAAGAGTATTAAGGCGCCGTATAGGCAGTGTTCAAAATACAAAAAAGATCACACGTGCTATGGAACTGATAGCTGCTACTCGAGTTGTAAAAGCTCAGCAGAGAGCCCGTTCAGCTAAGCCTTACGCAGAGCAAATAACTTCAGTAATTGAGAATCTTGCAGCAGGAGGAGCAGAAGTAGATCACCCTTTGTTGCGAAAAGCTGAGAAAGTCAGTTGTGTGGGAGTAGTAGTAATTTCTTCAGACAGAGGTTTGGCAGGACCCTACAATTCTTCAGTAATCAGAGCTGCTGAGAGACAAGTTCAAAATGCACGTTCAGAAGGAGCGGATTATTCTCTGGTTGTTATTGGAAGGAAAGCAAGAGACTATTTTGCTTTTCGTAACTTCAATATTGATTCTTATACAGAGGGTATAAGCGATAATCCTACGTATGAAGATGCTCGTCGAATAGCTGAGACTGTGTCAGAAATGTTTTCTGAAAGAAAAGTAGACAGAGTTGAACTGGTTTATACAGAATTTTTGAGTATAGGTAGTCAAAAAGTAGCTGTTCGTAGATTCCTGCCTCTTGAAGATACTGAAGTGATCGCAAGTGAAGGTGGGGGTGACTCAAATTCAAGTACGGCTTTTGAGTTCGAACCATCCGCCGAATCTGTTTTGGAAGCGTTATTGCCGCGTTATGTAGAGGCTCGACTTTTTGGAGCTTTACTAGAGTCAGCGGCTTCAGAACATGCAAATCGTCAGCGCGCTATGAAGGCTGCGACCGATAATGCAGAAGAGTTAATAATTAAACTTTCTCGCGAAATGAACCAGGCCCGTCAAGATGCGATTACCACCGAGATTATGGAAATCGTAAGTGGAGCGGAGGCTCTTGGTTCTGATAGTGAGAAAGTTACCGAAATGCTGGATCTCGTTGGATCAAGCTCAGAAAATAATAGTTAAGCAATAGGAAGAAATCAGGAAAGATTATGACAACAACTGATCTTAAAGATGGCCGAATAGTAGGAATAGCTGGACCAGTTATCGACGCCGAGTTCCCTCAAGGGGAGTTGCCGGAGATCAACACAGCCCTAGAGTTTGATGTTGCAGTTGATGACAGCAGTGTCACCATTGTTGCAGAGGTGGCTCAACAGATAGGCGAAAGTCGTGTTCGTGCAATCGCCATGAAACCAACTGATGGTCTTACAAGAGGAACTGCCGTTAGGAATACTGGAAGAGGAATAAGCGTTCCAGTAGGCGATGAGACTCTTGGACATGTTTTTAGTGTTACTGGTGATGGATTAGATGATCCAAATGCTGGTTCTGGGTCAGAAAGGTGGGAGATCCACAGGTCTGCACCTTCTTTTGATTCTCTAGAACCGAAAGCACAAATGTTTGAAACAGGAGTAAAGGTAATTGATTTGCTTACTCCCTATTTGCAAGGCGGAAAAATTGGTCTTTTCGGTGGCGCTGGAGTGGGCAAAACGGTACTTATTACAGAAATGATTAACCGCGTTGCCACCAATCACGGTGGAGTGTCTGTTTTTGCAGGTGTAGGTGAAAGAACTCGTGAGGGAACAGATCTCTTGCTTGAAATGGACGAGTCGGGTGTTTTGGAAAAGGCAGCACTAGTGTTTGGTCAGATGGACGAACCGCCCGGAGTTAGACTTCGCGTAGCTCTTTCTGCTTTGACTATGGCTGAGTATTTCCGTGATGAACAGGGTCAAGATGTTCTACTTTTCATAGATAATATTTTTCGATTTGTTCAAGCAGGTTCTGAAGTATCAACTTTGTTGGGAAGAATGCCATCTGCAGTTGGTTACCAGCCAACATTAGCTGATGAGATGGGTGAGCTTCAGGAAAGGATCACCACGACACGTGGTCGGTCGATTACCTCCATGCAGGCGGTGTATGTGCCCGCAGACGACTATACGGATCCAGCTCCCTTTACATCGTTCACACATTTTGACGGGACAACCGAATTAAGTCGAGATATTGCCGCTCTAGGTATATACCCTGCAGTTGATCCTCTTGCGTCAACTTCTACCATCCTCACCCCCGAAGTTGTGGGTCAAAAGCACTATGACACAGCGCGAAGAGTGCAGGAGATACTTCAGCGCTACAAAGAACTCCAAGATATTATTGCAATACTTGGTTTGGACGAGCTTTCTGAAGAAGACAAAATTACTGTTTCTAGAGCGCGTAAGGTTCAAAGGTTCTTGTCACAACCTATGAATGTTGCTGAAGTATTTACAGGTCTCCCCGGTGTCACTGTGCCCGTGGAGGAGACAGTTGATTCATTTGCGGCACTTGTAGATGGTGAACTAGATGACCTGCCTGAGCAGGCTTTTTTGAATGTTGGTGGCGCTGAAGACGCACAACGTAAAGCTCAAGAGTTGGAAGCTTAATACATATGACTTTTCAAGTGGAGTTGGTATCTCCAGAAGATATCTCTTATAGCGGTGAAGCCGAGATGGTCATTGCTCGAACTGTTGAAGGCGGAGATATAGCTTTTCAACCTGGTCATGTTCCATTTATTGGAGTTCTTTCTGTCTGGTCAGTCGAGGTGATAAGGCCGGACGGAGAAAGAGATGTTTTTGCTGTTCACAGAGGCTTTGTACAAGTAGCAGGCACAAAGGTAAGTATTTTGTCAGATGTTTCTGAAACAGCTGACGAGATTGACATTGAAAGAGCTAAAGAAGCCCGTGTCTCAGCTAAGGAGTTAATCCAATCAAACAGTGAAGACCAAGAAGCAATTGCCTCACTCGAAAGGTCTGAAGTAAGACTCCGTGTAGCAGGAGTTGAGGTATAAGTACTAACTCTTACATTTATGCATGTTCTATATCATCTAACCGGTGATGAGTTTTGATTAGACGAACAGTTCCAGATTTAGAGCGCATTACAAGTGATTCTGTGTGTGCTATTCCTGCTGCATAGCGAACGCCTTCAAGAAGGTCTCCATCGGTAATGCCGGTGGCTGCAAAAAAACAGTTATTTCCTGACACCAAGTCATCAAGATCCAAAATTCTCTCTAAATCATAATCCTGCTCTTCAGCGGCTTTTCTTTCTTTCTCATTGCGTGGCCATAACCTGCCTTGAAGTGCACCACCCATACATTTTAAAGCTGCAGCAGAAATAACTCCCTCAGGGGTACCCCCTACACCGAAGAGAACATCTGCTCCAGATTCAGGCCATGCGGTAGAAATTGCACCAGCAACATCTCCATCAGAAATCAAACGTATTCTTGCACCGGCCTCACGGACTTCAGCAATTAGCTCTGAGTGTCTATCTCGATCCAGGATTACAGCGGTAAGGTCTCTGACGGTTTTATTTTTTGCTTCTGCAATATTTTGAAGGTTCTCAGTTGGCGATTTTGCTAAGTCAATGGCATCTGCACATCCAGGTCCAACGGCAATTTTCTCCATATATACGCAAGGTCCAGGATCAAACATCGTTCCCTTGTCGCTAACGGCTATGACTGATATTGCGTTTGCTCTCCCTAGGGCTGTAAGGGTCGTTCCATCAATTGGGTCAACAGCAATATCTGTTGCAGGGTCATTTCCATTTCCACAGTGTTCACCGTTGAATAGCATTGGAGCTTCATCTTTTTCACCCTCTCCTATTACAACTACTCCATCCATGTTGACGGTATCTAACACTCGACGCATAGCATTTACCGCTTCACCGTCAGCTCCTTCTTTATCTCCTCTTCCCATCCATCTAGATGCAGCCATTGCAGCGGCCTCGGTCACTCTCACAAGTTCAAGGGCGAGGTTTCTATCTGGTGTCTGAACTTTCTTACTCATTAGATGCGACGTTAGCGTCTTATGGAAGTTCTTGTGCATTTCGCATAAAGGATTATTCTCTGTTTAGCTTTTTAGAAGGCAAAGATGCCAGTATAAGAGAATGAAATGGTCGAAGAGGCAAGGTAAAGGTGAACCAATTGACCGTTCTTTAGAACCGGAGGGAAAAGATCAGGTAGAAGAAACTGCAGCTGCTGAAATCGAGTATGAACTGCATGAGTGGGCAGGAGAAACTCGATTGGTTCTTGATCAGTTGCTACTTCTTAAAGAAGTTCCTCATGTTTGGCAGGGAGCTACCTTGGTGGTTCGTGAAGAAGATGAGGAATTAGTGGATCAATTAATTGAAGAAGCTGAAACAACTTCTCTACCCACACTTGCACCAGAAGTCGAAAAAATTGAATATGACACATCAGGATGGTCAGACTCTGAGCAGACCTCCTTTAGCGCTCTACTAGTACGTCTTGGCATCCCCCATGAATTTGTTTTAGGAGGTGGACTTTTAGTTGAAGAATCTGATGAAGAAGCGGTTGAAACAGCACTTGATGCATTCCAAGTAGTAAATGATGAACGTCCGGACCTTGAGGGGTTAGATGCCAATTCACTTTTAACTGAAGTTTTTGTCGCATGTGATCGGCTGAGGCGTGATTATCGAGATGATATTGGGGTGGGAGAGTTGCTACGTTTAACTCCAGTTCTAGTTGAGCACAGGCCTCCTTTTGGAATCGAAGCAAATCAGTGGGATGACATTGGCAATAGATCCGCTGAATTAGTTGCTTTGTTGTCGGAAGGATCTGCTGATGAAGAAGAAATTCGATTACAAGCAGGTGGATTATCTGAAGTCTTGCGAATTTTGATCTGAAATAGAAATTAACAATTTAGTTAACTAAAGCTTTCCAAAGGGAGCGATAGTTAGGCCAAATACGACTAGAGGTAATGTAACCATCTTCTAAAAGTGCCTTGTTCAGAATGGGAAGATTTTTAGAAGGAACCAGCATGTCCACATGATGGGCTAGGTGGTAGCCGACATTGAAAGGCGTTATAAAAAAAGCTGCCATACGACTTTGTTTGACGTAGTGAGTAGTTTCACGTCTATCTGAAGATTGGGTCATTCCTCCATGCTCGCTAATCGCTCTGATCCTATTTAAGAGTTGATAAACACATGCCCACGGAAGCAGCCAAAGAAATAGATACATTGTCAGGCTGCAAAAAAGCCAGAATAAAATCGCGATACTAATTTGTCCAGAGAGAAAAGAAATCGTTAAACGTAAACGTCTAGCTTTCTTAAGTTGTTTAAATCTTGGTTTGATAATTCTCAAGGCAGATATACCACTTACATCCCGAAGTAACTTCCTGATCATTGAACTTTTAGAGATTGGATAGAAACTGTAAAGAATAAAGTCTGGTTCCTCGGGGCCGAATTCATTCCTATGATGTTTTATGTGACCTATTCGATACCCATGGCTTCCTGAACCAAAAGTAAGCCATCCTATTAGACGGATACCAATAAAGTCATTAAATTTTCGATTAGAAAAAAGTAGCCTATGCGCAGCTTCGTGGTGAAAAATAAAAAGACGATTTTGTGCTAAAGCCATTCCCACTATCGCAATTATCCAAGTTAGAGGATGACTAAAACTGACTACTAGCCAAACAATCAAAGGCGGAAAACTCAAACCCAGCGTTACTGACAAAAAATTTCTGAAATTGGGTATCTTTCGCAAGGAATCCCGAAAAGCACCTTTTGGTTTTCCATTTGGATGAAGGCGACTGCTACCAGCAAATTCTTCTGCCGGTATGACCATCTTTCCAGTCATTGAAACAAGCATTTCGGCGTGAGACTGATTTTCTTGCATAAAAAATATTAGCTCCTTACGGCTACGACATTCCACCGACTAGCTTGAAATCAATATACGATCGGCGAATGCCCAGACCTTCGGGAATAATGCTGACTCATGGTGCAGGAAGTGATCGAAATCATCAAAGCTTGGTAGCTATCGAAAAAAAGATGGCTCCATTACCTGTAGAAAGAATGAATTTCCCATATGTAGAACAAGGGCGAAAATTTCCTCCTGACCGTGCTCCGAGATTGATTGAATCAATAGCTGAAGCTTCCAACAAAATGGCAGAAAAATATGGATTAAACGCAGGCAACCTCCTTCTCGGAGGTAGAAGTATGGGTGGTCGAATGTGTTCAATGGCTGTCGCAGAAGGGCTTCCTGCTATAGGGCTGATTCTTATCAGCTATCCGTTGCATCCCCCAAAAGAGCCAGAAAAACTTAGAACAGGTCATTTTGGCAAAATTGAAGTTCCGTGTTTATTTATCTCTGGCGAAAAGGATCCATTTGGTTCCAAGTCAGAGTTTCAAAAACATGTTAAAAAAATCCGCGGTCCGGTAACAACTAAGTGGTTTGAAGGAGCAGATCACGGATTAAAAGGTTTAGAGGAATCGATCAGTGATCAAATAAAGTCTTGGGTGGCTTCTTTTAATTGAATTCAGTCGCCATCATTTTCAGGTCTTACATCTCCCGGGTTGAGATCTTCTAGTTCGATTTTCGCAGTTTCAGGAAATTTAAGCATCACTAATACTGCAGCAAAAACTGGGCCAACAGCTGTAATAGAAAAAGCATGACCGTAGCTATTGAAAAAGTCAGTCATCGAACCTACAAGCAGAAGACCGGTTGCACTTCCCAACACACTAAATGCGACAATGACACCATTAGATCTAGCCCTTCGGTTTGTTGAGAAAAGTTCCGGCCCATATACGCCTAACGCAACTGTAAGGGAACCTAGTACAGCTCCGAATAAATGACTGGTCCACATTAAAATCCCGGAAAAGTAGTAACTGAGAACAATAAAAAGTGTTCCGCCCAAAAGGCCTGATGTAGCGATTTTCTTTCTTCCGTGGGTATCCGCAAAACGACCGGCTAAAAATATAGCGATCCCCGCTGGGGTTGAAGTTAGAAGCCAATAAGCAGTGATTCCCGAAGCGGAATATCCTCTGTATTCTCTCAGAAAATCATTTTGAAACTGTGATGCAGGTGCAGCAAAAATTAAAAGGAGAAAACCTACAGAAGCCAGTAAGAAAAGACGTCTATTAACGAAAGGTTCATTTTCATCCGACGATTTAGATGGGTTTTTTGGGAGGGTTTTTGAGTTGGCCTGGTAACGCAGTGATTCCGGAAGGTTTTTAGTGACTTTAATCAATGGCAGCAAAAAGAGTAGTGGAACCAGGTACACAATTCTCCAACCTTTTTCGTTCAAGTCAGCAATAGGCAATACCCATACTGAGATACCTGCACCCAAGGCTGCGGATAATGAAAGCATGCTAACCCCATAAGCTCTCGATCCTTTTGGTAACTCCTCAGCAGCAATTACCCCTATTAAAATTCCCATTCCTGTGGTCAAGCCACGAGCAATTAATTGTGTGCTTCCAAGAAACCAAAGTCCAGATGAAAAAGAACCTAAAGCTGTAGTGATGATCGAAAGTACGAGTGCAAGCAAAAGTACGTTACGACGCCCTTTCTTGTCTGCAATTACAAGAACCCCTAGAGACAGCAGGACACCTACGCGAACAACCGCAAGCGTGATTCCTTGTGCAGAAGAGCTGTGGTCAAATTCATCGGCCGCAAAGGTTATTGTTTGGGTTATTACAGAGCCCAGATAACCGTCAATTACTTGAACACAGGCGAGTATTCCTAAAACTTTAGCGGAACGTTCATTTAGACGATCTGGAGGTGCCCACCATGGTTTCGATCTCTTGGGTAGTGACTTTCCGACCAAAAATGAAAAAAAGACTCCCCAAAATGGAATCGAAAGCCGCCATGAGAAAGTTTCATGAACGTGGTTAACTTCTTTGGATTCAGAATTTACACTGATTGTTCTTTCGTATTTTGAAAAGGGACCGTGTAGCAATTCATATCTATCTTCGCCAACAGGCCTTTCAGCTACGAGATCGTTGCGAGGTTCTCTTAATGCTGCTAATTCTTTGTCATTAAGAGTTCTAGTTATTGTTAGCTGTTTGTCTCGCTTAAACACGCTTTCCCAATTTCCGTTATTTTAATTTAATCTTTTTGCTTGAATAATTGCATCTGAATGCAAACTTCGCTGACAGCGAAGCATACTTAAATCGTGACAAGTAATTCTTTTTCTTCTGAATTTGGAACATCTTCTTCACATTTTGAGGAAGATCAGGTGATTCGTATTCAGCAATCATCAGGTTTGTCGGGGAATGTAAGAGTTTCCGGAGCAAAGAATTCGGTACTGAAAATTATGGCTGCTTCGCTTTTGGCACCTGGAAAGTATGTAATAAATAATGTTCCACATATTGCAGATGTCCGTTTGATGTCAGATTTGCTTGAAACAATGGGGGCTTCAATCACACACCAAAACGATGTGATGATAATAGAAATACCTGAAGAGATGCATCCAGTAGCCCCCTATGAATTAGTCGAGAGAATGAGAGCCTCGATAGTAGTTTTGGGACCTCTATTGGCACGATTTAAAAAAGCAAAAGTATCAGTACCAGGTGGAGATGATTTTGGACACAGGCCTATAGATATGCATTTGAAAGGCTTGGAGGAGCTAGGGGTTACTTTCAGCAGTAGTCATGGATACATAGAAGGTGTTGCTGAAAAACTAGTTGGAGGAAAAGTATTACTTAGCTTTCCCAGTGTTGGTGCTACTGAAAATTTGCTTATGGCAGCGGTCTTGGCAGAAGGGGCGACACTTATAGAAAACGCTGCGCGTGAACCTGAAATAGTTGACCTTGTAGATTTTCTAAACAGTATGGGGGCGCAAATTACTGGAGAAGGAACTTCAACTCTTCAAATTCAAGGAGTCGATCATTTAGAACCAGTCGAACATACTGTCATTCCAGATCGAATTGAAGCAGCTACTTACATCTCAGCTTTAGGAATGACAGGAGGTCATATTGTCATAGAAGAAGCTCGGTTAGACCATATGGAAATGCTCACTGAAAAATTAAAAGAGATGGGAATAGAGATTGAACAAGTTGATTCAGGAATTAGTGTGACTGTTTCCCAAAGGCTCCAATCGATTGATTTGGCAACATTGCCATATCCGGGAGTTGCTACTGACTACAAACCTTTTTTAGTTACATTGCTTTCAATTTCGGATGGAGTAGGAATCGTTACTGAAAATATTTTTGCTGGAAGATTTCGTTATGTTGATGAACTGATCAGGATGGGTGCAGATATACGTGCTGAGGGTCATCATGCTGTTGTGCGAGGAGTTGAAAGACTTTCAGGGGCGCCTGTTAGAGCTCCCGATATACGAGCGGGGGCTGCTTTAGTCTTGGCTGGATTAGCAGCAGAAGGAGAAACTTTAGTTGGGTCGGCTAGTCATATAGAGCGCGGTTATCAGGATTTAGTAGGGAACTTACATTCTTTGGGCGCAGAGATTGAATTCCTCAATTATCAGGAGAAATAGAATCGTTTTCCGTTGTTAAATCTGATCCATCATCGTGTTTCATTTTTTCCGCTTTCCGATTGGCTCCCCAAAGCAGCCAGGCAATTAAACCCAGAGGAGCCACGACAAGTAGAATTTCATCCCATCCACCTTGGTGTGCTACCACATGATGTAAAAATTTCATCTTTTAAGAATATTGTCAATCTTACAGAAGTGGGTGTAGTCGGCCGATAGTCATGCGAAACTGTATATATGGCAGATGATTCAGAAAAAGATTCAGATAGAAGATTAGAAACTCTTGTAAAAGATGTAATCGAAATTATACGACCTGCCCTTCAAGCAGATGAAGGTGATGTAGTTCTACATGGTGTGAATGAAAAAACTGGAGAAGTGACTGTTGAATTAATTGGAGCTTGCATAACTTGTGATTCATCAGACCAGACGATTAAAGCAGGAATAGAGAGAGTGTTAAAAGAAAGGGTTCCTGAGGTTACTTCTGTCCTCAATATAGGTGAAGCTTCAGCAGAAGAAGGAACAGCAGTAACTCTTTAGGAATTAGATGACCAGTAAATTTTGTTATTGGCATTCAGACCGATATGCCGGAGTCACTTGTCAGCGTTGTGATCGTAGAATCTGCGCGGAATGCATGCATACGGCTTCCGTCGGCTTTCACTGTCCAGCATGCGTAGCACCACAGAGTATCCACTCGCGAAGACAACGAACTTCTTTCTCGCGTCCCAGCAGGAGATTTGGAAATATTTCAGAACAGTCATTGACTACCAGATCACTTATATCAGTAAATCTTATGGCGTTTTTACTAACTCTTTTAAAAGGAGGATCGTTAGGTGTAGGCGGTGGAGATATAACGCGCGATTTCGCGTTGGTCGGATGCGCTCGAGTTTTTGTTTTTTCTGGTGAGTGCATCGATGGAGTTGCAGGCGGTGAATGGTGGAGGATGATTACAGGAGGCTTTCTTCATGCAGGTGTAATCCATTTGGCATTTAATATGTTTCTCTTGTGGATGCTAGGGAGTCAGCTAGAGAGGCTTTTAGGAGTGACGAGCTATTTGCTTTTGTACTTTGGCTCGTTACTGTCGGGTGTGTTGGGAGTGATGTTGTTAGATCCCAAGGTGTTAACTGTTGGTGCTTCAGGGGCAGTTTTTGGATTGATGGGTGCCACTGTTGTCTACCAGTTGCGTCGGGGTTTAAGCCCTTGGTCAAACGGAATAGGAAGTCTGCTAGTTATAAATTTAATTTTCACATTCGCTAGACCTAATATCTCGGTTGGAGGACATATAGGTGGTCTACTGGGCGGGTTGCTTCTTGGATGGCTGATCGACGAGATGCATACAAGGGATCTACCGACATATGTAAAACGTTTCGTTCCTTTGGTGATAGCAATTACTTTTGGGATTGTGTCTATTTGGGCGTCACGTTATTGGTATAACCCCATACTGGGATGAATATGGCATCTAGGGGTTTTCAACCAGTTGTTTTAATTTGTATAGATTTTTTTGCCAAATTCTTTTTAAGACGGGTTTCGCAAAGTAACCGGTGATTTTTCCACCCAAATAAAAAGGGAAATCAAGGTTCTCCTCCCATTTGAAAAGAGTTTTTAAATCTGGAGTTTCCTCCAGTTTGAATTTACCTTTTCCTGCGACGAGACCGTTATGGCTGATGGCCATCAATTCATTTGGGATCCATTCAGTTATTTGCATTTTGTCGGTTGTTCTAAGCGGTCCAACAGTTGTTTCACAGTTAAAGATTGTCCCTACTCCTTCAGTCTGCTCAGAGGTAAAACTAATTTCCGAAGCATCTGACATCCAGTTGACATGGGTTTGAATATCTGAAATATCGTCCCAAACCTGTGTAACAGGAGCATTTATTTCAATTTCCAGTTTTATATGAACCATTCTTAATTATGCCGATTTTTTGCGTGTAAAGCAGTTCCCTTTAACCTAAGAGAATGGATATTTATCTTGACCATGCTGCTAGTACACCAGTACGAGAAGAAGTTATCCAAGCAATGCTGCCATGGCTTTCGAACCACCCAGGCAACCCTTCTGGCTCCCATCGGTTAGCACGTGAAGCAAGGCGAGCTATAGATGACGCGAGAGACAATGTGGCTGCTTTATTGGATGCAGAACCTGGCGATGTTATTTTTACTAGTGGAGGAACTGAGTCAGACAATTTGGCAATAGATGGAGTTCTAGGTGCCAAAGGAGGACGGGCTATATGCTCTGCGGTTGAACATCCAGCAGTTCTGGAACCAGTTAGAGACTCTGGAGGAATAATCGCCCCTACAGATGCAACTGGAAGGATAGATTTCGAAAATTTATCTTTCCTTTTGGATTCAATCGCTGATATTTCTTTGGTCTCGATAATGATGGTAAATAATGAGACAGGAGTCATTAATGACATTGACATGATTGCTGATCTGATAACAGAAAAATCTCCTGAAAGCTTTATTCATACAGATGCAGTTCAAGCAACTTCTTGGTTGGATGTTGCCGAATTATCGAAAAAAGCACATTTAATTAGCCTTACAGGGCACAAGTTCGGAGGACCCAAAGGTGCCGGAGCTCTAGTTTTGAGAGATGGCGTAAATTTGTCACCCGTGATTCGTGGAGGAGGGCAAGAGAGAGAAAGACGAAGTGGAACTCAAAACGTTCCAGCGATAGTAGGTCTTGGCGAAGCAGCACGTTTAATAAAGGATGAACGTTCAGTTGTTCATAAGAGAGTAACTATGTTGAGGGATAAACTGGAAAATGGATTGATAGAAAATGTAAGTGATACAAGTCGAACGGTCCCAGATGGAACGCCAAGAACACCTGGGATTGCCCATATCTGTTTTAAAGACATAGAAAACGAATCTCTGTTATTTCTTCTTGAAAACAAAGGGATATACGCCAGCGCAGCTTCATCTTGTGCAAGCGGAGCTCAGGAACCATCTCATGTTTTAGAAGCAATGGGGATAGATGTGAAAGTAGCAGAAGGTTCAATTAGATTTTCGTTGGGTATTGCTACAACCGATAAGGAAATAGAATGTGCACTGGAGATCGTTCCTAAGGCTGTTGAAAAATTGAGGGAGTTCAGTTAATGGCACGAGTCATGGTTGCTATGTCGGGAGGAGTGGACTCATCAGTTGCAGCTGCTCTCGCTTGTGAGTCGAACAATGAGGTAGTTGGGGTAACTCTTAGACTATGGGGAGGAGAGTCAGACTCAGGTTGTTGTTCCGTTTCAGATGTCGATGATGCAAGAAGAGCTGCCAATGCACTAGGCATTGAACACCACGTATTCAATTTAGGAGACGATTTTGACAAGCATGTAGTCGGTCCCTATGTAGAGGCCCATTCTGCGGGATTGACACCTAACCCGTGTATTGAATGCAACAGACATATTAAATTTGATCGCCTGCTAAATCGAGCAAAATCGCTTGGTTTCGACAAAATTGTTACTGGTCACCACGCTCGAATAACCACAAGGGAAGATGGAACATCACGGATTGCTAGAGCTAAAGATGCAGCGAAAGACCAGTCCTATGTTCTTTATATGTTGAATCAAGATCAGATTTCATCTCTTCACCTACCCGTGGGGGAAATGACTAAAGATCAGGTAAGGGAAAAGGCAAATAGTCTGGGGCTCAGAGTTGCTACAAAACCCGACAGTCAAGATGTTTGTTTTATCACACGCGAAAAAGGAAGAGCTGATTTTTTAGCTAAGAGGATTCCATTAACTCCAGGCAGAGTAATCGATGAAAACGGCTCTGAAGTGGGTCAAGTGGAGGCTATTGAACTGGTTACCGTTGGGCAGAGAAAAGGAATGCTTTTAGCTGGTGGCAAAGGGCCAAGATATGCGACCAGCGTTGACATTGAAACAGCCACTGTAACTGTAGGAACATCAGAACAACTTTTAGTGAAAGTAACTGAATTCAGAGACTCTGTGTGGTCTGCAAAACAGATAAATGGGGAATTTCTCGTTCAAACAAGCGCACATGGAAAACCTGAAACAGCCAGTGTGCAAGGTGGTTCACTTACATGGAAAGAACCTCATCAGAAGGTAGCTTCCGGTCAAAGCGTTGTTTTTTATGAGGAAGATCAAGTTGTAGGCGGGGCAATCGCTATCTGATTAAATTCGTAAATTTCGTTTTTCAGCTTCTGCAAGTAGAACATTTGGTCTAACAGGGGTGATCAGAAAGTTTTCAACAATTGAGCTTTCATTAACATTTCGCATGGTTCCTTTTTTAAGCATCATTGAAAGAGGAGTTGAACATCTTATTTCTAATGGTAAGCCAAAAGAGCCCTGACTAAGGTCTAGCGCATCGGTTCCGATCACTGCAGGAGAAAAATTCTCGAGTTGGTTTCTGGTTATGAGAGTGGGATCCCCAACCGCTAAATGGTCATGTAGGACTATTCCGGCAGGTACAAGAATTATCCAACGTTTCCCTAGTTGGTATATGGCATTAGATGCAATCACTGAAATTGGCAAACCAATCAGGGAAAGCAAAATGCCGAGTAAAAAATTCTTGTTTAAAAGAAGAACAGGCCCCAAAGATAAACCTGCCAAAGTGGCAATCCAAGCCAACGGGCCAAATATCAATGCAACAGGTCCTGGTGCTCTAAGAAGAAATCTGCGTTCATCACCGTAAGAAGCGCCGTCTGAAAATCTGTCCCCCAAAGGCGCTGATAGAGCGATTAAGGCTGCCAAACCACTGGCTGCAAGGCCAATTATCCCTGAGGTTGATTCACCAGCTTCTAAAGAACTCCAAATGCTGAGTCCAGCAGTAGCAGGTATACCGATTCTCACTATTGCCAGAGAAATAGGAGCTGTAATCAAAGTCGCCAGAAATATCAAAACCCAAAAGCTCCAAAGACCGATCGAAACAGTTGTCCTTAGAAGTGATTCGAAATCATGCAAGCTTTTTTGTAGAGACGGTCCGCAGAGCAAAGGTATGAGAAGCCAAATTGCACGCAAAATACCTAAAGAAAGAGACTCGCTACGCCTTCCAAAGGTTTTATCTGACAAAAGTTCCACAAAGAGCAGACTAGAGGGTTTCTTGACCGTCACGAACTAATCGTGGCTCAGCGGTATTATCGAATTGTGAGTAAAGGTGGTTTTTCGGATACTGATAGTGAAAAAGAAGTTTCCTTGCGTTTGGAAAAGCTTGGTGAATTAATCAGATATCACAATGATTTATACCACGTTCAAGGCGTGCCTGAAATACCCGATTCAGATTTTGATTCTTTGTGGCACGAGCTAATTGCTCTAGAAGAAAAGTACCCAAACTTAGTCAAATCAGATTCACCTAGCACAAACGTTGGGGGTCGAAGTAACACGCCTTTTGCTGAAGTTGAACATCGTTTACCTATGCAATCTTTGGACAATGCATTCGACATCGAACAGCTTCACTCCTGGGCTGACAAGATAGAGAGACGTTTGGATGGGAATCAAAAAATTTCAAGTTGGGTATGTGAATTAAAATTTGATGGATTAGCCGTCTCTATACGTTACGAGAAAGGTCAATTAGTACAAGCTGCTACTCGTGGAGATGGAGTTATTGGTGAAGATGTCACAGATAATGTATTAACGATTTCAGACGTACCTAAGAGCCTAAGAAATGAATTTCCTGAGATTTTAGAAGTTCGCGGTGAGGTTTACCTGGGTATAGAAGCATTTAATTCCCTTAATCGTTCAAGGGAATCTTCAAATGAGCCCATCTTCGCAAATCCGCGCAATACAGCTGCCGGTTCGTTAAGGCAAAAAGACTCGACTGTTACTGCTTCTCGAAACCTTTCGTTTTGGGCCTACCAAATCGGAGAGATAAAAGATGCGTCATTGGAAAATGGTCATTATGAAACTATGCAGTGGTTAAGGAAGCTAGGTCTTCCTATTAATGAACATGCTAGAAGATTTACTGATTTTCAAGATGTGGTCTCATATATAGAAAGTATTGAAGGGATGCGTCATGACCTTGACTACGAAATAGATGGTGTTGTCGTCAAAGTAGATGATTTGGTCATACAGCAAGAACTGGGTTCTACAGCTAGAGCTCCACGTTGGGCAATCGCCTACAAACTTCCTCCTGAAGAAAGGACAACGCGACTTATCGATATCGAAGTTTCAATCGGTCCCGGAGGCCAGGCTACTCCTTTTGCTAAATTAGAACCTGTTTTTGTGGGGGGCTCGACAATAGGTACAGCAACTCTTCACAATGCTGATCAAGTTATCGAGAAAGATGTTAGACCAGGAGATTTGGTAGTAGTTAGAAAAGCAGGCGATGTAATTCCTGAAGTTCTGCGACCGGTGTTAAGTGAGAGGCCGAAAAACTCGCGCCCATGGAAGTTTCCGAGTTCTTGTCCTGCTTGCAAAACTCACTTAGAAAGAAGAGAAGGCGAGGCTGCTACTTTTTGTAATAATTATGAGTGCCCTCGACAAATTCGTGGACGAATAGAACATTTTGTATCCAGAGGCGCTATGGATATCGAGGGTTTCGGCGAACAAAGAGTTGATTTGTTTGTCTCAGAAGGTCTTATAAGAGATGTCTCTGACATATTTCGAATTGATTTTGACCGCATTTCAACAATGGAGGGTTTCGGCGAATTGTCTGTTACTAATCTCAAGAACGCAATTGAAGAGGCACGTTCAAGGGATTTGGGGCGTTTGTTGTTCGCTTTAAGAATTCCGCATGTGGGTATCACGATAGCTAATCTGATAGCTGAAAATTTTTCAGATATTGAAGAATTGAAGAAAGCAAAAATACACGATTTGGAGATTATTGATGGTCTGGGTCCGAAAATAGCTTCGAGTGTTTTTGAATGGTTTATGAATGATAGAAATATTTCTTTAATATCGAGTTTGCAAAATTTAGGAGTGAATCCTAGATCTGAGTTAAAGCAGATGGCGGAAAGCGAAATGACTCTTAAAGGTATGACGATTGTCGTAACCGGAAAGTTGAAAGATTTCAGTCGAGAAGAGGCGCGCAGAGTAATAAAAGATAGAGGGGGTAACTCACCTGCGAGTGTTTCAGCTAAAACCACTTATTTACTTGCGGGTGAAGGCGGAGGTTCAAAGTTGGATCAAGCAGAAAAATTTGGCGTCTCAGTGATTGATGAGTCAGTTTTTAGCCATTTAATTGAAAATGGTGAATTGCCGGAGTGAATCTTCAACCTATAACTCTAAAACACCAAGTTAGATTCGATCGACGACTTGGTGTTTGGACATCCCAGTAGACAACAGACGCGCAAATGTTTCCAGCTGGTAATCGTTCTATCGCTTTTCCACCCTCTGGTCTAAATACCACTGAATTTAAAGCAGGTTCAACTTTTTGTTGGTCAAGTGGGATCTGTGTGTCTCCAATACTGATGATTTCACCTTTCCAAGTTGGTGAAAAAATTACTCCTACGTTTGTTTGAGCGATTACTTCATCCCCACGTGCAGGAATTAGTTCGATTATTCCTGGATTTGAGGTCAAGACAACGTCACTGTCATCTCCATCGGTAATTAGGGCAGCTACTACTAGTACACCTATCCCTAAAGCTAGAAGAGAACAGATAATAATTGAGTTGCGGTGCGTCACATGTAAAGGCTACCTAGAGGTAACCTTTACATGTGACAGAAAAACGAAGAGATAGTGGAACTTTTGGTAGAGGAAGTTCCTGGAGCCCCCAAAACTTATCTGGACAAACTTTTGGAGGACGTTACAGGCTTGACAATATTGTAGGAACAGGTGGGTCAGGGTCTGTTTATCAGGCAGTTGACTTGAGTCTCAACCGCCAAGTGGCCGTAAAAGTTTTGCATACCAAACTTGCCCAATATCCAGGGTTTGTTGAGCGATTTAAGACAGAAGCGAAAATCGCTGCCTCTTTGACAAGCTCTCATACAGTAAGGGTGTTTGATTGGGGGGTAGATAAACAGGCGTTTATAGTCACTGAGTATTTGGGTGGAGGAAGCCTCAGAAGTATTTTGGATAGTGGCAGGACACTTAGCCCTTCTCAGATATTGCAGATCACACTCGAATGTTGCCGTGCTCTCGAACATGCTCATGGGCAGGGAATAATCCACCGTGATCTCAAACCTGCTAATTTACTGTTCGGTCAAGATGGACACTTGAGAGTTGCAGATTTTGGATTAGCTGCTGCACTGTCTGACGCTACTCAGGCAGAAATTTCTAATTCCGGTCCTCAATTAGATGAGCTGGGTGGTTTGCGTGGGTACGTGGGCACTGCTAGATATGCTTCCCCCGAACAAGCGAGCGGACTGCCTCTCGGAGTTAAATCTGATATTTATTCTTTAGCTTTATGCATGGTTGAAGCAAGTACAGGTCATCTTCCTTTTGTGGAGAACACAGTTATTGGCACTCTGAGAGCACGAGAAGGTAGAGATGTTCCTGTTCCCGAGAGTCTAGAGGTTTTAGCTCCAATAGTAAGTAGAGCCGGTTCTGCCAGTTCAGAAGAAAGGCCTACAGCAGGACAGTTAGGAGCGATGTTGCTTGATGTCGCGAGCAGAATGTCTCGTCCAGAACCACTACCTTTTGTAGGTCCCGGAGAAATTGGTGCAGCACCTCTTTCTGGAGAAGTTCCTCTAGTACCTCCAACTGTTTCTTCTCCGCCTGATCCTCCCACGATGCCAATAGAAACGGTTTCGGCTGAAACTCATACGCAGTCATTGGACACGAAGAACTCCTCTAGACGTCGTTGGGTGAATCTAGTTTTGGGAGGATTGCTAGTAGTAGCTATCACCGTTTTTGGAGCATTTTTGTGGGAGTTGACTAAAACAGAAACCAGGACACTACCTCAATTGGTCGGTTCTTCAGGGGAAAGTGCAAAAGAATTGGTTGTTGCTTTGGGTTGGAACGTAGAAACCCGTGATGACCGTCGCGACAATACTGTTCAAGGGGAAGTCCTAGCGACTGAACCGGTAGGAGGCACTGAATTAGAAGAAGATGAGACAGTGGTCCTAGTAATTTCTCTTGGTCCAGAACGTGTTCAAATACCTACTGATTTAGTTGGCAAGAGTCTTCCAGGTGCAGAAAGATTGATCGAATCAGTGGGCTTGATAGTTGGTGAAATCTCATATGCGTACAGTGAAACTATCGAGGCTGGAATGATTATTGAAGTTTTAGCGCCCATGGTTGAACTCCCGCAAGGAGCCGGCGTTGATCTACTTGTATCAGATGGAAGAGTTCCAGTTCTGATTCCTGTTGGCCTTGAGGGTCGTGAAATTTCTGAAGCTGAAGCCGCACTTGAAACTCTTGGGCTGCTATCACGTCGTATCGGTGTAAGAGACGAATTTGTTCCAAAAGGATATGTAGTCTCTTTAGAACCACCTCCACAAACTTCAGTTCGTGGAGGCTCAGAAGTCGAAATACTCGTTTCAACTGGTCCTGAGCCGCGACCAATTCCTGATGTGCTCGGACTTTCTGTAGATGCAGCTGAATCTAGATTAGCGGCAGCAGGATTTCGTTCTATCTCTGTCAACGGACCTTCCGGTGGCTTAATCACAAGACAAGAACCACCTGGAACTGCTTTAGGTTTACCTGAGACTCCTATTGAATTAATAAGTGGATAATGGTCTTGTTTGCCAATATCTCCTCTACCATCTGAACTGTGGTTGAAAGAATTTCGCGAGAAGAAGTCGCTCATGTGGCGCGGTTAGCTCAACTTTCGTTGAGTGAAGAAGAGTTGGATTCCTTTACCTTGCAATTGTCTGCAGTTCTAGATCATGCAGCTGATTTAGAGGCATTGAATGTAGATGATGTTGAACCAAGTTCACACCCTATTCCATTAAAGAATGTACTGCGTCCTGATGAACCAACAGAAAACTTTGATATTGAAGAAGTATTTCAGATGGCTCCCGAGATAGAAGAGAATCAGTTCCGTGTTCCACCAATTTTGGGAGAATCCCAATGAGAGCTGTAGAAATAGCTAAACAAGTTTCCTCAGGTGAAATCAGCGCAAGATCAGTTCTTGAACAACATTTTGAGACCATAAACAATCTGGAAACCCAAGTGAATGCATTCAACATCGTCACCATCGAGGAAGCTTTGAAAGAAGCCGACGAAATAGATTCAAAAATTGCATCAGGAGAAAAACTGGGACCCCTCGCAGGTGTACCAATTGCAGTGAAAGACAATATTTGCACCCGAGGTCTTGAAACAACATGCAGTTCAAAAATACTTGAAGGTTGGAAACCACCCTATAACGCCACAGTCATAGACAAATTAAAACAAGCAGACGCCATTTTAATTGGGAAAACTAACTGTGATGAATTTGCGATGGGATCGTCAACAGAGAACTCAGCTTTTGGTCCAACAAGAAATCCTCACAACCTGGAACTTGTTCCAGGAGGTTCATCTGGCGGTTCTGCAGCAGCGGTAGCAGCAGGGTTTTCACCTCTAGCGCTAGGCAGTGATACAGGAGGATCCATAAGACAACCAGCTGCTCTTTGTGGTGTCGTAGGTGTAAAGCCAACCTACGGAAGAGTTTCTCGGTATGGACTTGTTGCTTTTGCATCCAGTCTTGATCAGATAGGTCCTTTCGCCAACACAGTTTCCGATGCTGCTTTAAGTCTTGAAATAATAAGCGGTTACGACCCAAGAGATTCCACTTCAATTTCTGAGGACTCACCTGACATTTTAGGAGTCTTAAATGAGGGAATTGAAGGCATGCGAATAGGTGTTATCGAAGAACTTTCAGGAAAAGGTTTGGATGGGATTTCGACTGACGTGCTATCAAGAGTTGAAGAAGCAACAAAAGTTTTCTCAAAAGCAGGAGCAATTGTTGAGTCAGCCTCTGTTCCTGCTTCAACTTATGGTCTGTCCGCTTATTATGTGATCGCACCTGCAGAGGCTTCATCGAATCTTGCAAGATATGACGGAATACGTTTTGGTCCAAGAACAGAAGCAGCTACCACAGCGGAAACAATGACGGCCACTCGTACAAAAGGCTTTGGAGACGAAGTGAAACGTCGAATAATGCTTGGCACCTATGCACTCTCAGCTGGATATTACGACGCTTATTACGGTAAATCTCAGAAGGTCCGAACACTAATTATGAATGATTTCGCGGAAGCTTATGAGAAATTTGACATTCTCATAAGCCCAACCGCACCCACCACAGCTTTTCCGTTAGGTGAGAAAACTACCGACCCAATGCAAATGTATCTACAGGATGTATGTACGATCCCCTCAAATCTCGCTGGGCACCCAGCAATGTCAGTTCCTTTTGGTCTAGGAAGCGATGGGATGCCAATTGGAGTTCAGATCCTTGCACCAGCAATGGCTGAGCAAAACATGTTTAGAGCAGCAAGAGTTCTTGAATTAGAAAGTGGTGAATGAATTGAATGACTCATCACTAAATGGATGGGAAACGGTGATTGGTTTGGAGGTTCATGCAGAATTAGCAACCAAAACAAAAATGTTTTCATCAGCTTTAAATTCTTTTGGTGGAGCGCCGAACAGCAACACTGACCCTGTTTCCTTGGGTTTACCAGGTTCTTTACCGGTGTTAAATGAAAAAGCTGTAGAGCTAGCAATAAGGGTAGGTCTGGCTTTAAATTGCCAAGTGCAGAAGTCTGTATTTGCTAGAAAAAACTATTTCTACCCTGACATGCCTAAGGCTTATCAAATTTCTCAGTTTGACTTACCAATAAATAAAGACGGGTGGTTGGAACTTCCAGACGGAAGAAGAATTGGGATCGAGAGGGCTCACTTAGAAGAAGACACAGGAAAAATTACCCACATAGGAGGAGGCGGCAGAATACATGAGGCTTCCTATTCCCTTATTGACTACAACAGGTCTGGAGTTCCTCTAATAGAGATTGTTGGAGCGCCAGATCTTCGCAGTTCTGAAGACGCAAAAGAATATGTTTCAGAATTGCGTGCCATCTTGGTGACAATCGGAGCTTCTGACGGAAAAATGGAAGAAGGATCGTTAAGAGTTGATTGCAATGTTTCAGTACGCAAAGAAGAAGATGAAGAGTTTGGGACGCGTTGTGAAATAAAAAATATCAACTCGTTGAGATCCTTAGGAAAAGCGATTGAATACGAAGCGAGAAGGCAGGTAGAACTGATTGAATCAGGTCAGAATGTTGAACAACAAACACGGCACTGGGACGAAGCAGAAGGACGTACACATAAGTTAAGGTCGAAGGAAGAGGCATTTGACTATCGTTATTTTCCAGAACCTGACCTAGTACCAGTTGAACCCTCAACCGAGTGGATAAATGAAATTGCTGATTCACTGCCACCGTTGCCCAGAGAACGTAGACACGAGTTAGCCAAAGCAGTTGGAGTGGGTCCGACAGAAACTTCACTAGTCGTGCAAAGAAATCTTGATGGGTTCGCAGTGGAAGCAATCTCACTAAAAGCTGATCCAAGTCGTGTTTTAGTGCATTTGGAAAATAATCTCGCTGATGGTATTGGCGAACTGACTGCAAAGTCATTTGCTTTGTTGACACTAATGGAAGTTGACGGTGAACTTACAGCGACACAGGCCAAAACAGTTCTAGCCGATCTAGTCAAGTCAGGTGGAAATCCAAAAGAGATAGCAGCTAATCATGGTTTTGAATCAATGGATAATTCCGAAATAGAGGAAATAGTAGATCGGATAATTGAAGAAAATCTTGACGATTGGAATGCTTATGTTGACGGAGATGAAGTCGAGAAAAAGAAAAAATCAGGTTTTTTCGTCGGTTTAGTAATGAAAGAAACAAAAGGACAGGCTGACGGCAAAATAGTAAACCAGATCTTAAGTGCTAAATCGGCAAACTAGCTTCCGATTCTCTGCCACTTCTTACTTCTAAACCGAAGGTATAAGACAGCAGAACGAGTTGCCATCAAGACCCATATAGATCCCCAAATCCAACCTATGCCAAAGTCATTCTCACCGACTATGAGCATTAGAGGTATCGAAATCATTGCAGAAAAAAGCATTGCTTTAGCTAAAAATCTCTGATCTCCAGCGCCAATTAGGATGCCGTCAAGCGCAAATGCGACACCTGACAGTGGTGCCATTGCAGCAACGTGTAAAACGATAAAACTTCCTAGTTCAACTACGGCTTCATCTGCAGAAAATATCTCAGTAAATGAGTCATGGCTTATAGCTAAAACACATCCTGTGAATGCACCGATCCCAGTAGACCAGAATATTGCCCTCCGGCCCATTAACCGAGCTTCTTCAGCTTTGCCAGCACCCAACAAATTTCCAATTAGTGCTTGCGCTGCAATCGCAATTGCGTCCATTGTCATTGCGAGAAAGAACCAAGCTTGGAATCCAACTTCATGTGCGGCAACATCAACGTTTCCTAGTCGAGCTGCCATAGAAGTAGCTACTACAAAAGAAGTCGTTAAAGAAAGGTTCCTAATTAAAAGTTCACTCGAATCCTTCAATAGTCTTCTTAAAGCTAATAATTTTGGAAGTAAAGATATCTTTAATCCACCTATGGATTGCCAAATCCAAAATAAATAAGTTGCTGCTCCAACCCACTGTGAAATTACAGTTGCCGCTGCCGAAGCTCCTATATTTTTGCCAAAACCATAGATAAGGATCAGTTCCAGACATAGGTTTAAAAGGGCTGTCCCAACAGCAACCCAAAGAGGTCTTACGGTGTCTTTAATGCCGCGCAAGTAACCGACACCTGCGAGCATTATCAGCATTGCCGGTGCTCCTAACATACTTATTTCTAAATAAATTCGGGCTTGATCAAGCAGTTCTCCAGTGGCTCCTAAAGCCCGAAGTAGAGGATCTGAAGTTAAAGATCCGGCTATTGCAATTCCAAGACCAAGAAAAAAAGCTAACCAAAGACTTTGAATTGCTTGATTTGCAGCTTTCAATGGTTCGCCAGCGCCAGTGAATCTCGCAACAGTTGCGGTTGTTCCATATGCCAGGAAAAAGCAAAGTCCATAAATTAATAAGAGAGCGGCAGATGCAACCGCTAAACCACCGAGCGGCAAGGTGCCTAAATGTCCCACAACTGCAGTGTCAGCCAACAAATAAAGCGGTTCGGCTACAAGAGCCCCCAAAGCCGGTATGGCAAGAGATAGAAGCTGTTTGTCACGATCTGGGATGTTAATAAGACAAGTCTAAGTGCTCTAAGTCGTCAAACTGTCAATTCGACCCCTACCATTCATGTATGGGAGAAAATAATAAAAAAGATTTAAAACCAAGATCGCGTGAAGTCACAGATGGGGCGAGTAGAGCGCCAGCCCGTGCGATGTTACGTGCCATAGGTATGGGCGAAGAGGATTTTTCAAAAGCTCAAGTAGGAGTTGCTTCATCTTGGAATGAAGTCACACCATGCAATTTGCCTCTAGATGCACTTGCAAAAAAATGCAAAGAAGGAGTTCTTGATTCAGGTGGCTTCCCACTTGAATTTACAACTATTGCGGTTAGTGACGCTATTTCCATGGGGCATGAAGGTATGAGGGCGAGCCTTGTTAGTAGAGAAATAATTGCGGACTCCGTTGAGGCTGTAATGCACGCTGAAAGACTCGATGCGTTTGTAAGTTTTGCTGGCTGCGATAAGTCATTACCTGGGATGCTAATGGCATCAGCAAGAATCAACCTTCCTTCAGTTTTCGTATACGGTGGCTCTATTTTGCCCGGGGAACACAAGGGAAAATCACTTGATATTGTCAATGTTTTTGAAGCAGTGGGGGCACATGCGGTAGGGGACATTGATGATGAAGAACTCCTCTCGATAGAACGAGCAGCTTGTCCGACTATGGGCAGTTGTGCCGGAATGTTTACAGCGAACACTATGGCTGCGGTAGGAGAAGCATTAGGCATGTCATTGCCAGGATCTGCATCCGCAGCAGCAGTTGACAGCAGACGCTCGGACGTAGCTTACGCCAGCGGAACTGCCGTTATGAAACTTTTAGAGTTAGGAATTTACCCAAGAGACATAATGACTCAGGCGGCATTTGAAAATGCGATTGCTGTAGTGATGGCACTTGGTGGCTCTACAAATGCCGTCCTGCATCTCTTGGCGATTGCCTTTGAAGCTGGTGTTGACCTTCAATTAGAAGCGTTCAATCGTATCGCTGCGAAAGTTCCACATTTGGCTGACACCAAACCACATGGCCTTTATCACATGGTTGATATAGACAGAGTTGGGGGCGTTCCTGTGGTAATGCAGATGCTTCTCGAGGAGGGGTTAATACACGGCGATGAAATAACCGTAACAGGCCTTACGGTCAAAGAAAATTTAGAACTCCTTAACCCACCTAAGCCAGACAATGAAGTAATCCATTCCATTGACAACCCGATACATGACATCGGAGGTATAGCCATACTTAGAGGTTCTCTAGCCCCTCAGGGAGCTGTTGTGAAAGTTGCAGGAATCGATGTGGATAGATTTGACGGTCGGGCCAGAGTGTTTGATGGTGAAGATAAGGCTATGGAAGCTGTTTTGGCGGGAGATATAGAAGCTGGTGACATTGTGGTCATACGATATGAAGGTCCAAAAGGTGGGCCAGGTATGCGAGAGATGTTAGCTATTACCGGAGCTATGAAAGGTGCCGGTAGAGGAAACGATGCTGCTCTAATCACTGATGGAAGATTTTCAGGTGGGACACACGGTTTTTGCGTTGGTCATGTCGCCCCAGAAGCAGTTGATGGGGGACCTATCGCACTAGTAGCAGAAGGTGACCGCATTGTTATAGACGTGCGTGAACATTCAATAGAACTTTTAGTTGATGATGATGAGTTGGAAAAACGTCGAAATAATTTGAAGCCATTTGAGCCTAGATACGAGTCAGGTTTCTTAGCAAAGTATGCCCGTTTAGCGGCAGGAGCAGAACAAGGTGCGGTTACTAAGGCATAAATAAGGTTGTTTGCTATTAGCTTCCCAGCGATACTGGATAGATGCGAGAATTTTTCGTAGGTCTAGTAGTGATTTGACGTGCAGCCATTAAGGGTGCACGTTTTGACCTCCCTGAAGGGAGGTCAATTGCTTTTAAGTCAAGTTTTAAATTAAGAAAGCAATCTGAGAAAAAATGAACAGTGAACAAATAGATGGTGGAAGAGCCTTAATTAGGGCTCTTGAAAATGAAGGTGTAGAAGTAATGTTCGGCCTGCCCGGTGGAGCGATACTCCCTGTGTACGACCCGATAATCGATTCCACTATCAGGCATATACTCGTACGCCATGAGCAGGGTGCTGGACATATGGCTGAAGGCTATGCCCAGGCAACTGGTAAACCTGGTGTCGCTATGGTCACAAGCGGCCCAGCAGCCACAAACATAGTTACACCACTTTGTGATGCATATTTAGACTCGATCCCTTTAGTTGTAATTACAGGCCAAGTCCCATTAGCAGCAATAGGCACTGACGCATTCCAAGAGTGTGACACTACTGGAATCACCATGGGAGTAACAAAACACAATTTTCTTGTTAAAGACGCACAGGACATTCCCAGAATAGTGAAAGAAGCTTTTCATATTGCGACGACCGGTAGACCGGGTCCAGTCCTTATTGATGTTCCTAAAGATATTGTCGATCCGAATAATCCGAAATCAGAACTCGAGTGGGTAGATGATGTCCAAATGGATTTACCCGGTTACAACCCTGAGAAAAGTTTTGACCTTTCCGGAGTTGAGGAAGCTATAGAACTTATTAAAAATTCGAAGAAACCTATTTTCTACATTGGAGGAGGAATTCTCAAAGCAAGAGCAGCTGAAGCGCTAAGAGAATTAGTTGAACTCACCGGAATCCATGTAGTAACAACTCTCATGGCCAGAGGGGCTTTCCCTGATAGTCACGAACTTTGTTTAGGAATGCCAGGAATGCATGGAAATTACACGGCGGTGACGTCCATGCAAAAATCTGATTTGTTAATCGCTCTGGGCGCGCGGTTTGATGACCGAGTAACAGGTAAAGTTGACGGTTTTGCACCAGATGCTCGAATAATCCATGTAGATATTGATCCCGCGGAAATAGGAAAAGTCAGAAGGCCAGATGTTGCAATAACAGGAGATTGTCGCCTGGTGATAGAGGCAATGGTCGATGCATTTAAAAAACAAGGAACAAAACAAACCGATCGCTCAGAATGGAAATCAACTATAAGTGGTTGGCAAGAAAGATTTCCTCTTGAATACGAGAACCATGAACCAGGAAATCGCTTAAAACCCCAATATGTGATTGAGCAACTTAGGGATTTAACCCCTGAAGATACAATAGTTGCTTCTGGGGTTGGACAGCACCAAATGTGGACAAGCCAGTATTGGAATTTTGAACACCCATATACCTGGATAAATTCAGGAGGATTGGGCACTATGGGATTTTCAATACCCGCTGCCATTGGTGCAAAAATAGGCAATCCAGATCGGATGGTCTGGGCAGTTGATGGAGATGGCTGCTTTCAAATGACAGCACAAGAGCTTGTAACCGCAACAGTGGAGAACATACCTATCAAAGTTGCTTTACTCAATAACTCCTACTTGGGCATGGTACGTCAGTGGCAGGACATGTTCTACGACGAGAGATACTCAGAGGTGTTTCTTTCAGAAGATGTACCGAATTATAAGGCGTGGGCAGAATCAATGGGATGCGTGGGTATAAGGGTAGACAGCCCTGAAGAGGTGCCAGAAGCTATTGCTGAAGCTAATCAGATAGAAGACCGGTCAGTTGTCATAGACTTTCGGACTGCACCTGAAGAGCGTGTTTACCCTATGGTTCCAGCTGGACAAGACAATTCTTCAATTGTTGTTCCACCATCGCAGGAAGGTAAAGAGCGGTGAAAAAGGTTCAACCAAGCTACAAGACTTTAGTAATAACCGTTGAGAACAAATTCGGTGTTCTAGCGCGCGTTAGTGGTCTTTTTTCCCGTCGCGGTGTGAATATCAAATCTTTAGCTGTTGCTCCTACCGATAAAGATGAATTTAGCCGCATCACAGTTGACGTCGACATCGAACTTGAATCCGTTTCACTTGATCAAATAATAAACCAACTTGAGAAGCTCATTAACGTGGTTGAAATACGTGCCCTTGACCCTTCCCAGTCGGTTGAAAGAGAATTGATGATTGTGACAGTGAAAGCTGAAGCGAATGAAAGAGATGAGCTTGTTGAGAATCTGGACAAAGTTGGGGGAAAAGTATTAAATATCGGAACTGACAGCATGATGCTTTCTTTAGTCGGAACACCATCTTTAATAGATGATTTTGAATCTTTTTTGAGTAATTTTGGAATAGTTGAACTGCAGAGAACAGGTCGTGTTGCTCTAGATGCGTTGTAAAAAGTTTTTATAGAGTAGAAAAAACAAATAGGAGAAAGTTGTGGCAAATATTTATTATGAAAATGATGTTGATCGCGAAGCGATCGCAAATCGCAAGGTAGCGATTTTAGGTTACGGATCACAAGGTCATGCCCATGCTTTGAATTTGAAGGAATCAGGGATTGATGTGTGTGTTGGTCTAAGAGATGGCTCTGGATCTGCTGCAAAGGCTGAAGAAGCCGGATTGAAGGTTTGTTCACTCTCTGAAGCATCAGAGTGGGCAGACGTAATTATGCTTCTTCTGCCAGACACCGATCAGGCGGCTATATACGAAGAACACATTGCCCCTAATTTGAAAGCTGGTGATGCCATCGCTTTTGCTCATGGATTCAATATTAGATTCGGTCTAATTACACCTCCTGATGATGTAGATGTGATTATGGTCGCACCAAAAGGACCGGGGCATTTAGTTAGAAGGACCTATGTTGAAGGTGGTGGAGTTCCTTGCCTTATTGCAGTAGAACAAGATCCGTCAGGAGGAGCGAAAGACCTGGCGTTGGCTTACGCAGATGGGCTAGGAGGTGCTAAAGCAGGTGTTATTGAAACGACATTTACCGAAGAATGTGAAACGGATCTGTTCGGAGAACAGGTTGTGCTTTGTGGAGGGGTAACCGAACTAGTAAGAAGTGCTTTTGACACACTCGTTGACGCAGGCTATCAACCAGAGATCTGCTATTTCGAGTGTCTTCATGAATTGAAGCTAATTGTCGACCTTATGTACGAGCAGGGTATAGGAGGTATGCGTTACTCGGTGTCAGATACCGCTGAGTATGGTGATTTAACACGTGGCCCTAGAGTCGTAGATGACCACGTTAGGGAGACCATGAAACAAATTCTAAGTGAAATCCAGTCTGGCGTCTTTGCTGAGGAATGGGTAAAAGAAGCTCACTCGGGTAGAGAGAATTTTTATGCTTTGGAAGAAAAAGGACGTCAACACAGAATTGAACAGGTTGGTTCAAAACTTCGTGACATGATGCCTTGGATTAGTGCGGGCAAAGTATCAGTTCAAGACGCATCAGGCGGACAGGGTTAACACCTCGCAGAGGCCTTTACAAAATTGACCAAACAGCAGGACAACTGGAGAGAGCTAAGTCGTCGAGCTGCTTTCTCCTCACATAGGTTAATTGGTTGGATTTATTGGGATCCTACAGCTATAGCTAATTATGCATCTCTCGGAGTTCCAGATGGTTTTGGTTACTATGTAGCAACCCGTGCAGCTACTTTAGGCAAAGCTGGAAACAAGGTAGTTTCCGCTGCCTTTTACTCGATACACCCAGATTTTATTTCAGCAAGTCTCGATGCGTGTCGTGCACATACAACTTTTGAAGCAGCGGCAGCAGCTAGAGATGCTGCCGTAGCCCCTGGTTTAAAAAGTTTAACTCCAGAAATATGTGAACCTTTATCATCCATGTCGTCGAGTCTTTGGCAGACTGCCGAAGAGCTCCCTACAGCAGGCCGTGTACTTTTTTCCTCACTGTTGGAATGGCCACGCCATAAGGACCCGCTTACATCAGCCTGGTTGGCTGTAAACGCTATTCGTGAATGGAGGGGAGACACCCACTGGGCAATAATGATCAGTGAGGACATAGATGGTGTAATGGCCGGAATCCTTGACGGTGCTAGACACAACTATGATGACCACTGGCTCCCGCGTAGTCGAGGAGCAGATGATGCTGCAATTGCTACCGCACTAAATAAATTAACCGAACGCGGCTTTGCAGATGGGGAAAAAGTTACTCCCGAAGGTCTGGAATATCGTGAACAACTTGAGGGAAAGTTAGACGATCTTACGAGTATTGCTTGGCAAAAACTCGGCTCTCATCAGACAGAAAAATTTCTCGAGTTAATCGAACCGGTCGGATACAGATATATCGAACATATAGATAAGACAGCTGGCCCTAATTGGATGCCTGCGGCACGTGAAAAGATCAATTAGAAAGCTAACACTCAGCTCATCCGTTGAATGATCATGGCCATTCCTTGACCGCCACCAACACACATGGTTTCAAGTCCAAATTCTTTGTCAGCGTCCTCAAGACCGTTAATTAAAGTAGTCATGATGCGAGCACCTGTCATTCCGAAAGGGTGCCCTAAAGCAATTGAGCCACCATTAACATTCAATTTGTCGTGGTCTATTCCGGTTTCCTCTGCTGAGGGAAGAACTTGAGCAGCAAAAGCCTCATTTATCTCCACCAGATCAATATCACCGATTTTCATATTGGCTCGACCCAATGTCTGATTTATTGCATCAATAGGACCAAGCCCCATAATTTCCGGATTGAGAGCAGAAACTCCTGAAGCGACAATTTTAGCTAACGGGGTTACGCCTAATTCCGAAGCCTTTTCTTCACTCATCACAACTACAGCGGCAGCTCCGTCATTCAACGGGCATGCATTTCCAGCAGTAACAGTACCATCAGGTCGAAAAACAGGATTGAGTTGTGAAACACTTTCATATGTCGTTCCAGCTCTTATTCCATCATCTTCTGTTACCACAGTCCCATCAGGCAGAGTGTATGGAGTGATTTCACGCTCAAAAAATCCTCTAGACGCCGCATCTTCAGCTCGATTCTGCGACCTTACACCCCACTCATCCTGAGCTTGTCGAGAGACTCCTTTACTTTGTGCAACATTTTCTGCTGTCTGACCCATAGCAATGTAAACATCTGGCAAACCCTGAGGTGGAGACCAGTTTTCAACTCCTTCTCCTGTACGTTCCGCGGTTCTAGTTTCCGCATCTTTGAATGAATCGTTATGCGGTCCGGTATCGGACGCTCCGAACTGGTAACGGCTTACACACTCAACACCTCCAGCGACGAAAACATCTCCCTCTCCAGCCTTGATGGCATGAAACGCCATTCGGATTGTTTGCAATGAGGAGGAACAGTAACGATTAACAGTCACACCAGGAGCATCGATACCTGCCAAAAGACTTGCTATTCGTGCAATATTGTAACCTTGTTCACCACCTGGCTGACCAGTACCCCATAAAACGTCCTCAACCTGATTGGCTTGCAGTTGAGGGACTTTAGACAGTACATCTTTAATAATAAAAGCCGACATATCATCTGGTCTAGCTTCGGCAAGGCTTCCTTTATTTGCTCTACCGATTGGAGTTCTCGAAGTTGCAACTATTACAGCGTCAGACATGATTATCCTCTCAATTTGTTAACGATCTGCCGAGATCCTAACCGGCATAAATCGCGCTTGGTTATTTTTGCATAAAAAGTTTAACTTACCCGTTTAACCAAAGTTAAACCATCACCAATTGAGAGCATCACTGAAGAAACTCTTTCATCTTCGGAAACGTGATCGTTAAATTTTTTAATAGAGATCGTGTCACTGTCAGAAACCTCTGAGTGGACTACACGGCCCGACCATAAGACATTGTCGATTGCGATCAAACCGTGTTCTGACAATCTAGGAACAATTGCTTCGTAGTATTCCAAATAGCCTGATTTATCAGCATCAATAAAGGCAAAGTCTATTTTTTTGTCAACTGGCAAATCAGCTAGAGTCTTACTTGCAGGAGCGATAACTAGGTCAATCTTTTCTTCTACACCTGCTTTAATCCAATGTTCGCGAGCGATAGCAGTCCACTCTTCAGAAACGTCACAACACAACAGTTTTCCATTTTCCGGAAGAGCTTTAGCAATAGCCAAAGAAGAATAGCCTGTGAAGGTTCCAATTTCGACTGCAAATTTTGGCCTAATTACTGAAACCAGCATGTGCAAGAACATGCCTTGGTCTTGAGAAATTTGCATGGCAGAAACTCTTCCAAGCTTAGAAGTTTTGGAAATAAGGGACTTCTGATTTTCATCAGGCATGGAAGTATGTTCCAGAATGTATTCGAATAGCTCCTCATTAAGAAAAAAAGAACGAGGACGTGGTTTTTCGTTTGAATTATTCTGCATATAGCTTTCTATCCTAGATGTTAGATAAAAACGAAATCTAAGTTGCCAAACGCGGGTTTAGTCAGAAATTTTTCAGAACCGCTTGACCGAGGAGAACAGTGATGAATATTGACCCAGACGAGCAGTGGAAGTTGCTCATAGGTGGCGAATGGGTGGAAACTTCGGAAAAATATCCAATCGTCGACCCTTACACCACTGAGATCATTGGTTATGCACCAGAAGCTAGTTTGCTTAATGCGAGTGACGCCATGTCTTCTGCCAGTGATGCGCTGGATGGATGGCGAAACACTCCAATGGAACAAAGATGCCGTCTACTTGGAAACCTCGCAGACATACTTGACCATAAAACCCCAGAATGGGTTGATCTAGTTCAGTCAGAGACAGGATCAACGATAAATATTACGGAAACCTTGCAGGTTGCAGGAGGTTTCATCGACCGCTTCCGTTACTACTCAAGACCACAACGTATAGACAGCTCAGAACTTCCTGTCAAACAAGGAGCGACTGCACTAGGTCCCGCGGGCCTTGTTGCAGCTTCTGTTTACCATCAACCGGTTGGAGTCGTCTTATGTATTACGCCTTACAATTTTCCTCTAACAAATGTTGCGGGGAAAATAGCGCCTGCATTGGTAATGGGTAACACATGCATCATAAAACCGGCCCCGCAAGACCCTCTTGGGATTTTGAGACTAGGTGAAGCTATAAACGAGGCAGGGTTCCCACCCGGAGTGATAAACATAGTGACTTCTTCTGGTTCAGAGGTCCCCGCATCAATGGTCGCATCCAAAGATGTGAACATGGTCAGTTTCACTGGCTCCACCACAGTTGGAAAGTCAATCTATGAGAGTGGAGCGGCAACGATGACTCGTGTCCTTATGGAACTAGGCGGCAAAGGCGCACTAATCATGACTGAAGATGCAAGTGTTGATGCGGCAATTGGGGCGATAGCAAGTGTCTGGGGTTTTCATAGTGGTCAAATCTGCACGGCACCAACACGCGTTATTTGCCACCGGAAAATTTATGATCAAACAGTTGAAACTCTGTCAGCGGTAGCTGGAATGCTGAAAATGGGAGACCCGAGAGAGCGTGACACTTTAGTAGGGCCTTTGATTTCAGAGCAACAGAGAGACAACGTTGAAAAATTTATTGAATCTGGTGTCGATTCAGGCGCAAAATTGGTTTGCGGTGGCCAAAGACCTGATGAACAAGGTTACTTCGTGCAACCTACTCTTTTAGCAGACTGCACTCCAGACATGCATGTTGTTAGGGAAGAGGCTTTCGGACCTGTTGTAGTAGTAATGCCACACGACAGTGACGAAGAAGCAATTCAAATGGCTAACGACTCCGATTATGGCCTATTTAGTTATGTATATGCGGGAGATACCGCAAGGGCACATGAGATTGCAAAATCTATAGAAAGCGGCAATGTGGCGCTGAATAGCATCCAGCCTCATATGGAAGCTCCTTTCGGAGGTTTCAAAATGTCTGGGATAGGTCGAGATCGTGGAACCTGGGGTTTGAAAGCCTACAGTGAGCTTCAGGCAATTTCTTGGTTGGCTTAGTGGCTAAAAGATATTCATCTACTCGATAAAGAGCTATGGTCGCTAATAGAAAAGAAAAGGAGAGTCATGCTTGAGATTGGAAGTGAAGCCCCGAAATTTTCAGCTCCAGATCAGAACGGCAACATATTGTCTTTAGAAGACCTTTCAGGAAGCTGGGTATTGTTCTGGTGGTACCCCAAAGCATCAACGCCTGGTTGAACGATGCAAGGACAGGGGCTCCGTGACAGAGTCTCAGAATTTTCAGAATTGGGAGCAGTTGTTGTTGGTGCCAGTTTTGACACAGTAGAAGAGCAAAAGAAATTTGCCGATGAGCAGGGATTTTCATTTTCTTTAATTTCAGACTCAGACAGAAAAATCGGAGAACTCTACGGAACAGCTAGACCGGCAGATGACCCTGCTGCGGGTTTTTGCATGCGAACAAGTTTCTTGATTTCTCCCGACGGTTTGATAGCAGCTATTTGGGATCAAGACGCAATTAAAGATTTTCAGACTCATGGCGATGAAGTTCTATCTGTAATTCGTTCACATGGCTGAGAGATGAGGCTAGTTTGATTCTTCCTCTGCAAGGTCTTTCTGTAGTTGAAGGTTCAGCTTTTGTCGCTGCTCCTTCAGGAGGCATGACCTTAGCTCAGTTAGGTGCTGAAGTAATCAGGTTTGATCAACTTGGTGGAGGAATTGACTATAAGCGTTGGCCACTAAGTGAATCGGGAGTGAGTCTCTACTGGAATGGTTTGAACCGTGGCAAGAAGTCAATTTCAGCGGATTTAAGATCCCCTGAGATACAAAGTTTGTTGTCTGAACTTATAACTAACGCTGGAAATTTTTTAACAAATTTTCCAGCAAAAGGATGGCTTAGTTACGAAAAAATTTCAAAACAAAAGTCTGATTTGATAATGGTCGCAATCACGGGAAACCACGATGGAACTACAGCAGTCGATTACACAGTTAATTGCGCAGTAGGCATTCCTCAGATAACAGGTCATCCTGACGACTTGCGCCCAGTAAACCATGTTCTGCCCGCATGGGACCTCATCTGTGGCCAAACTGCAGCATTAGGTATGCTCGCCGCTGATCGTTACAGATCACAAACCGGTAAAGGTCAGCTAGTAAGCCTAGCTTTGTCTGATGTTGCATTAGCCGCTGTCGCGTGGAGAGGCGATTTAACAGAGGTTGAGCTCGGTGGTGAAGAAAGAAAAAAGCTCGGCAATGATCTCTACGGGGCTTTCGGGAAAGATTTTTTAACTCGTGATGAAAGACATGTGATGGTTGTAGCGATTACTCAAAAGCAATGGAATGGTCTTTTGGAGGCTACTAATACAAGGGAAGTGGTAGCTTCATTATCCGAAAGGCTTGGGTTGGATTTTACTAACGAAGGAGCTCGATTCGAAGCGCGAGACGAACTTGCGGAATTGTTTGCACCCTGGTTTCAAAAATTTACGCTAAACGAGGTATCCGAAAAGCTTGACCAAAATGACGTGTGTTGGGGAGCATATAGAACCATAAGGCAGATGCTTGACGAGGATCCCAGATGTTCAACTCAAAACCCCATGTTTTCGAAAATCGACCAGTCCGAGGTGGGAGAACACTTGGTGCCGGGTTCCCCTCTCTCTTTTGGAGGACCATTAGAAAGTGATCGAAATTCACTTCCAGCACCAACCCTAGGTGAGCACACTGAAGAGATTTTGGCTGATAATTTGAAATTAACTTCAGTTGAAATAGGTGTTCTGGCTGATAAAGGACTTATTTCTACAACGAAAACTGATAGCTAAATTCCAAAAACAACAAGTCTCCAATCAAGAACATCGAAGGTATCAAGTCCTCGTCTGGACGTAACTTCTGTTTTTATGGCGCTTATTTTCCCTACACTCAATTCCTTTTGATCTAAGAGAGTGTGCTGAAAAGATAAAACGTCTCCTTCGTGTACCGGCCCTAAGTGATCGCAAGACTGCCAACCCAAAACTGTTGCAATTCCAGGCATGACTCTATTCAAAGATGCTTGAGCCATTCCGATGGTGTGACCACCATATACGAGTCTTTCTCCTGTGGGTGAAGTGCTTGCATCCCGGTGCACAGGGGCCTGATTTTGGGTGAGACGGACAAGCTCCATTGCATTGCTTACTGTGTCGTTCAACTCGTCGACTGTTATTTCTCCAAATTTTAAATCATTTTGTTCACTTGCTTTCAGTGGTGAAACATCCCAAGAGCTGGGTGCCAGATGTTCCCAGTTATCCAGAATTATTTCTTTTTCAACTGACCCCAAATCGTCATCGTGTCCAGGAAGCTTTTTGTCGTCACGCGCTTTCAACATTGCACAACGTTCATAATCGACGACCAGAGACCCATCTTCCACACAGGTGGTGGTTATCCCAAGTAACGCAAGTCCTCTCGGCGCTCGGTCCTCTCTAAGGCTCAAGTCTTTCAAACCTTTAATCTTTACTTCGGTATGAAGGGTCTCTCCTTCAAAAACAGGTCTTTTGAACGAGACTCCACGATAGAAAAGATTTGCTATTACTCTTCTGGTTGCGACAGTGCTTTGTCCTATTGAAACGTGCATTACCAGACCTGGATTAACGAGACGTCTAGAGACGCCCGTTATTTTTTCAGCCATCGGAAGACTAAGGGAAGTTGATAAAGGGTCTCCACAAATCGACTGGTACATAGCGATTTCTCCTGACGTGATAGTTAAATCAGGAGAAGGCGGAAGAAGTTGACCCACCTCAAGGTCATCAAAGTAGGTGCCTGAATCCATTTTCAGTATCCAGTGTTGATCTGCCCATCTAATGACTATGGCATGAGATTCACGCAATGGCATCCTAGAGACTTAGAGTTATCGAAAAAGTTTACGAATTGCATAGACAGTGATCTGTTTTAGAGATAGCTAATCTCTAATTATTATTACAAACCTCTGTTCAAAACAGTTTGTATTACCTAAAGTCGCGCGCTCGGAGTAAAACACCGAAAAGTGGAACGGAGGAGGGCCGGTCTGCATGACTGATATAGCAACGAACTTTTTTATTGACTCAAGAGTTCTAGTTTGGATGAAAGATGCTTTATGCCAAGGTGAAAGTAGTTTGTTCTTTGCACCATTTGCTGAAAGACCTGAAGCAAGAGTAAGGCGTGAGGCAAAAGCGAAAGAGATATGTGCTGACTGTGAAGTGCAAGTTGACTGTAAGCAATATGCTCGAGACAACAGGGAGTTGGGTTTCTGGGGCGGAGAATCAGAAGCTGAAAGGGCTACTGCAGGGTTCGCACCCACCACACCAATCATAGGGCGGAGACAGGTTGCCGCTGATAGGGCTGCAGCAGCTTTGGCTGCGGCTGCGGCTGCGGCTGGACGTTAAAAAATCAGGTTTCGTTAAAGCGAGCTGAAAGAGATATTGGTACTAGCCCTACGGCAACACAAATTCCAGTTGTGAGCCAAGAACTACCAGACATGTGGACGAGTTCAAAGTAATCGCGGCCAAACTCGCTTAAAAGAACCGACATGTAAGACAAACCCATAAATAAGGCCAAACACAGTTTCCAAGGTTTAATAGGTCTGCTAATAACAAGAAGAATTCCAAGTCCAAGACATAAAAGGGTTGCTGTTGCTGCAGTTCTGGCTTCTGCTATTAAAACATCTGACCTTCGAACAATTTCATAACATACGAAAGTTGTTATTGCAGCAGAAATCCCAGCAGGGATCGAATATCTTAGAACCCTTCCCAAAAAACCTGGTTTCACCAGAGAACTGTCAGGAGCTAAAGCCAAGAAAAAACCCGGAAGACCTATTGAAAAAGTACCTATAAGTGTTAGTTGTTTAGGCCTGAAAGGAAAAGGAACGCCAAGTAATCCCACAAGTGCTGTCAAAATAATCGCGTAAGCCGCTTTTGTTATAAAAAGGTTAGAGACTCTTTCAATATTATTAATCACCCTCCTTCCTTCTTGTAGCACACGTGGCAAAATTTTAAACTGGTTGTCGAGAAGCACTAATTGAGCTACTGCTCTGCTAGCTGAACTGCCAGACCCCATTGCAATGCCCATGTCAGAATCTTTCAAAGCAAGTACATCATTCACACCATCACCAGTCATCGCAACCGTGTGGCCTTTCTTCTGAAGAGACGCAACCATTGATCTCTTTTGATGAGGAGTTACCCGGCCAAAAATTGAACCATTTTCAATAATTTCATCAAAATTTTGATCTTCTGAAAATTCTCTAGCATCTACAGGTGTTTCAACTGAAGAGATTCCCGCCTTTTTTGCCACAGATGCCACTGTTGCCGGATGATCTCCCGAAATTACTTTTAACTGGATGCCTTGTTGCTGAAGGTAATTAAAAATCTCAAGTGCGTCTTCGCGCAGAGTGTCTTCCAGAAAAATAAGACAAACAGAAGTTCTTTCCGCCGGTAATTCATTCACCTCGCTAACAGGGCCATTCGCTTTGGTTAATACCAGAACACGTTTACCTTCACTTGCCAGAAGGTTCACCCGATCTCTAACTACTACGTCGTCTTGAGCAATGAGGATCTCAGGAGCCCCTAGATAAAAGACCCCCTTTTCGCCAAAATCACACATAGACCATTTACGCAACGACGAAAAAGGCACAGATTCAACCAAAGACCATTCAGGATCCGGAAAGTTTTCACCTATTGCTGAAAGAGTCGCATTAGGTGAAGGGTCGGCAAATGACATAGCTCCGAGTGCGTCTGAAGGATCAGTTCCATCAAGAGTTTCAAATCCCGTATAAGAAATTTTGCCAGTTGTAATCGTTCCAGTTTTGTCTAAACACAAGACATCGACTCGAGCCAACATCTCAACAGTCGCAAGCTCCTTACATAAAGCCCGATGCCTCGCCAATGCAACCACACCGGTTATAAAGGAGAGGCTAGTAAGTAAGACAAGCCCATCAGGAACCATCGCAACTGCTGAAGCTACAGTACCCCTCAAAGCCTCCTCCCAAAGATCTTCAGTTGATAGAAGTCTCAGAAGTAAAAGTCCCACAGCTGGAGGGATAATAAAAATCAACCAACGAAGTATTGTGTTTACCCCTGAACGTAACTCACTGTCCACAAGTTTGAAGCGTTTAGCTTCTTCTGACAAGGCAACAGCATATGAATCAACACCTATACGAGTAGCCCTGTAGTGTCCAGAACCTGCAGCAACAAAACTTCCAGATAGGACCTCGTCATGTAAGGTTTTTTCGATAGGTTCTGATTCGCCAGTTAGAAGAGATTCATCGACCTCAAGTCCTTCCGAGTAAATTATTTCCCCGTCCACGACTATTTGGTCACCAGGCTGGATTTCGATCAAATCATCTAGTACAACTTCAGAAATACCAATTTCGCTGGTATTCCCGGAGCGGATTACACGAGCTTTTGGAGCAGACAGAACTGCAAGTTGTGTCAAAGTCTTACGAGCCTTCAATTCCTGAAAAATGCCTATAGCACTATTAGAAAAGATCACTCCTGCAAATAGGGCATCTCCAGGAAAACCCGCTACCAATATTAGAACAAGCAAGGTTCCCATAATTGCGTTTACAGGAGTTAAAACATTTGCTCTCAGTATTTCTTTTGTCGTTCTGACAGGGGCATCTGGGAGATTATTAGTCTGACCATTCTTTATACGCTCAGCAACTTCAACTTCAGATAGGCCTTTTGAATTATCGAGATAGCTATCAGAACTCATGAATAGATTTTATGTGAGAGCTAGGTGGTTGACTGTTCAAAATGATAGCCATTTTCAGACATTGTCAACCTATGTCTATCTCCGGCGATTTCAGGGTTCCCATTTTCGTAACCTGCATCCCCAAACCACATAGCAACTGGTCCTTTTTCAGATTGGCCTATACGAGTTTCATAGAAAAGCGGTTCACGGTTTTTGAGTTCACTCAACGCGCTTTCAACACTGGTAAAAAGACAAAGAAGATTCAAAGTCATCCACGTAGGTGGCGCCAACTCTATTTTGCCCTTATCACGTAAAGCTATTGCCTCACCAGGACGGAACCATTTGTGTTCAATTATCTCAGAGTCATCAATAACCACTTGATCGTCGTCTGAAAAATCTGTTGCAAAAAAGTATGTTGAAAATCTCTTGGGAGTAATAGGTGGTGGGACCCAATGCGAAAACCAAACCAGATTCTCTTGTGCAACAGAAATGGATGATTCCTCAAAAGTTTCTCTCACAGCGGCATTTACTGCCGTCGGCAGTTCATCGAGATTACCGGTCGAATCAAAAACTTTATCAATTTCGTCAATCTTGCCGCCAGGGAAAACCCACATGCCACCAAAAGCAACCTTAGAATTTTTTCTCAACATTAAAAGCTCAATCGCAGATTCAGAATCACGCATAATTACAACAGTTGCGGCTGGTATCAGTTCACTCGTTCCTCGTTTCTCATGATCTGATTCCCATTTTCTGTAACGACGTTCATCACGGTTATTTGTCAATGAAAATCACTCTTCTTTTTTATTACCAGTGAGATCTCCAAAGGGAGATCTGTCAAACCAAAGAGTTTCCTCAATTAGTTTCTCACTCTTCCAACCGGAAGCTGATCTAAGCAATTCATGTTTGTATTTTCCGCCCACAAACCAGACATCTCCGCCCTTAAGACGCATGGGGTTATTAAAGAGTGCAACAGCGTGAACTGCATTCTCATCTTTGTGAAACAACTCAATGTTAGTAATCAGATGTTGAGACATTTCAAACATGTCTAGGGCCTTTGATAAAAATGAGACAGTTTCATCTAAATTTCCTTTTGAACCACCAGAAGAGGAGTAATCGATGTGTGCATCTTCAGTAAACAATGTTCTGTAAAGTTCCCAGTCTCTATCATCTACAGCACGCGCATATCGAGAAAAGAAGTTCTCTATTTCAATCCTGTCAACAATGTTTTCAATATCCATAAGACTGCTTTCAGGATCAGAGAAAAATACCCTGAACCTTAAATCCACCCTCAGTTATAGCAGCAAAATCTATTTGACATGACTTTGCGTGAAGCTAGACATTCCATCCACCCAAGAAACCGAACACGGACCAGTTATTGACTTTCTCAAACTTGGATCTGCTGCACCTCCTGACTGGCTACCAGAAACAGCTTCGTAGATAAGCTGAGGTGTTTTGTTCAAATGAGAACCAAATAAAGCACACCAGTCTTCGGCGGTTACAACCTCATCACCACACCAATTAACAATGGTCGAAGGAACTGACGCGGCTTCGAGAAGAGGGAAAACTTGATTGGCCATATCAATTTCATGAATCGGACTGTAGGGCGAAGGAGGAGAGTCTCTAAGTGTCACGGGTTTGTCATCAGCAATCAAATCAAAGTGATACTTAGGAAGACCGCCGTTATCGCCGTAGCTCACGTTAATTCGAGCAATGGTAGTCGGAAGATCCAGAACTCTACACATGGTTCTCGCCACAGCTTCTTGACTCAACTTCGAAACCCCATAAGTGGGAGAATGTGTAACCGTTGAGTCACCTAAAGGATCGGTCTCTTTGTATTTCTGCCAAGGGTCAGCACAGGGTTTATATACAGAGTTCGTAGAGGCAATTAACACCGACTTTGCATCACGACAATGAGACATTAGAAGTCCTGTTGCTTCAGCGTTATTCGAAATCGCCAAATCATAGTCATTTTTCTGACCTTGAAAAATAGCAAAATGGATTACATGGTCGAAGTCATCCGGAAGCTTCCCGTAGTCTTGTGAGTTGAGATCAAGCGGAAAGGTTTGAATATTTGATTCTTCCAGAAACTGCTTTTTCCGGTCATTGGTGAAACGGGCGACACCCCAAACCTCGTTGTTCTTCGCTAAGAAATTAGCTATCGGAAAACCTATTTGACCAGTAACACCTGTGATTAGAATTTTTTTATCTGATAACATCCCCCGACGATAGGTCGATTCGGATACCTTCGATAGTGTCGCCCACATAACTTTTAGTAAAAAATATGTTAGGAGGGGAAGTGGCTGGTCATCTTTCAGGTAAAAACATTGCAGTAACAGGGGCCGGAAACGGAATTGGACGTGCTGTAGCTTTACTTTGCGCCAAAGAAGGAGCAAATGTAATTGTTGCTGATTATGGAGTGGAGCTGGATGGTTCTGACCCATCGAGTGCTGTAGCTGATGAAGTTGTACAGCAAATCAAAGAATCAGGAGGTGACGCGATTGCTGTTGCAGGTGATGTTTCAGATTCAGAGGTCGGAAAAAAAATAGTTGAAGCTGCTATTGACTCCTGGGGTCGAATTGATGGCGTTGCTTGTGCTGCAGGGATTCTGCGAGAAAGAATGTTGTTCAATATGACAGACGAAGAATTTGATGACGTCGTGCGAGTTCATCTGAGAGGTCATTTCAGTGTCTACAGAGCAGCTGCAGCAGTAATGCGCAAACAAGAAGAAGGTGGAAGTCTCCTTGGGTTCACGTCAGGTGCTTTCGTTGCTTCAACTGCTCAGCCAAATTATTCAGCTGCAAAAGGAGGCATCGTCTCCCTCACGAAAAGTGCGGCTTTTGCCTTAAAGAGGTATGGGGTAAACGCCAACTGTATAGCGCCAGCAGCAATGACTCGAATGTCGGAGAACGTACCTTTTGAAATAGAAGCAGGAGCACCGGAAGACATTGCACCCTTAGCGGCATTTTTGCTTTCGGATGCAGCCAAAGAAATAACTGCTCAAATATACACATGCACAGGCAAACGAATAGCGGTATGGAATCAACCTTCTGAGGTAAGAGAAATGACAGCCAATAACGGAGAAGCTTTTTCATTTGAAGAGATATCCGAAAGGCTAAATGAGGATATAGGTGTTGAAGAACTTCCCCTCTTTGCAGATTTGGAGAGGCGAATGAAAGAAATGGCTGAAAAGACAGAACAGGGAACCGACTAGTTGATCTAGAATCTATTTATGGCGATCAAACCCCCTCCAAGTTACCTAGAAGGCCACAATCTGTTAGATGGGAAAGTAGTAGTCGTTACAGCTGCTGCTGGAACAGGAATCGGATCCGCAGTCGCAAGACGCTGCATCGAAGAAGGAGCGGTTGTAGTTATTTCTGATTCTCATGAAAAAAGACTCAATTCCACAAGTGAAATTCTGAGTCAGATTAAGGGAGAAGCACCTCTCGCAATACTTTGCGACGTAACAGAAGAAAAACAAGTACAAAACTTGTTTGACCAAACAATCAAAGAGCACGGAAGAATCGATGTACTAATTAATAACGCAGGCCTAGGGGCTCAAAGCTTGTTAGTAGAAATGGACGATGCTGAATGGTCAAGAGTTATCGACGTCACATTAAATGGAACAATGCGATGCACAAGAGCAGCACTTAAAACAATGCAAAAGAATAATAAAGGAGTGATAGTTAATAACGCTTCGGTCTTAGGATGGCGTGCTCAATCAGGCCAGTCTCACTATGCTGCTGCCAAAGCAGGTGTCATGGCTTTCACTCGCTGTGTTGCTATAGAAGCAGCTGAATACAACATTCGAGTAAATTGCGTGGCCCCAAGCTTGGCTATGCATCCAAATTTGGCGAAATCCAGCAATCAAGACCTTATTGATTCTTTGATAGAGAAAGAAGTTATGGGACGTGCTGCTGAACCATGGGAAGTAGCAAACGTCATGGTTTTTCTAGCAAGCGAATACTCCTCATACATGACTGGAGAAGTAATCTCAGTATCAAGTCAGCATCCCTAGAGTTCAAATTACAACCCACTCCGCGTCCATGCTTAAATCAGGTTCTGCAGAGACAACCCCTTTACGAGCTAGATCCAATAGGTGTGCATATACGGATCCTCCCGCTGCTTTGTGGAGACTTTTATCAACAGCAGAATATATTTCGGTAACCAGTTGCTTAATTGTTTTTGGTTCATTTTTAAGAGCAGCAACTATTTCAGCGGTACGCCTCTCTCGATGCTCGATTAAAGAATTAACGAACGGATGAGGGTTTTCAATTAAAGGACCATGTGTAGGCCGGTAAATAAGCTCAGACCTATCAAGAAGGCGGCGAAGATTGGTCAGATAATCTGAGAGGTTCCCATCTGGGGCAGGAATTACAGTAGTTGACCATCCCATTACATGATCACCGGTAAACAGAGTGGCTTCTTCCTCCAAAGAAAAACACAGATGGTTAGAAATGTGACCCGGTGTATGTAGCGCTTCAAAAGTAAAGCCTTCGCCTACTATTACGTCACCATTTCCTATTTCAACATCCGGAATGAACTCAGTGTCACCCTTTTCTTCAGTTTCATCTCCCTTTACCCCATCAGACCCTTCAAACGATTCCGTAGCAGCAACTGGGTGTCTCCCAAAACCATAAGTAGGAGCCGAAGTGATTTCAGAGAGACTTTTAGCAGCAGGGGAATGATCGGGGTGTGTATGTGTTATCAGAATGTGGCTTACGGTCCTCCCTCCAATAGCGTCCAGAAGGGCAGTTAGATGTGCATCATCAATTGGCCCTGGATCGATTACCGCCAATTCACTACCAGCGGGATCTCCTATGATGTAAGTACCGGTTCCGTGGTACGTAAATTTAGAAGGATTTTTAGCAACAATTCTACTAACCATGGGTGAAACGGAGTGCACCAGCCCGTATGTCGGCGATTCTTCAGTAAGAAAGACGGGTCCCATATTTATTCAAAATATTACGTGTTCTCTTCAGTGCCTATATCAGAGATTTCTTTTAGATAGAAGGGACCCTCTCCGCCTCCATGAACTTCAACAGTTGTTCCAGTCATCCATCGAGCCAAAGGTGAAGCCAACACCATACACATGTCAGCTATTTCTTCGGGCTTCCCTAAACGCTTCATAGCTAGATGTTCGGCCAGTCTCGAACGCTTCTCATCATCACCATAAAAATCAGATGATTCATCCGTTTCTATAAGCCCAACCGCCAAAGTCAGAACGCGTATTTTTGGACTCCATTCATGAGCTAAAGTTTTGCTTAAATTGTCCAAACCAGCCTTGGCCGCTCCGTAAGCCATCCCTGAAGGATTGGGTCTACTTCCACTGACTGAAGAAATATTGATTATGACACCGTTGTCTTCTTGCTCTGCCATTACTGGGAATACAGATTGAGAACAGTGCATAGAAGCTAAGAGGTTCAATGAAACAACTTTTTCATTGAAGCGAGGTGAAGCATCTGAAGATTTAACTGAAGGCGCGCCTCCAGCATTATTTACAAGTACATCGATGCGGCCAAATAGTTGAACAACGTCAGCAATAAAAGATTCAACTTTTTCAGGATCCCTTACATCGGTTTCAAAAAAAATGGCTTCCTTATTAGTTAACTCCGAGACAATTGGTTTTTCAGGAGCGTTACGCGCACAAGTAACAACGTTCGCCCCAGCATGTAGAAAATATTCTGAAATAACACGTCCAAGGCCACGAGTCCCACCAGTAACAATTACCGTTTTACCCGAGAAATCAAGGATTTCACTTTTGTTCATAGAGATATTCACACTAGAAGAGTATCTCAGGTCGTTGCATAGCGTGGGTTGCTCTAGCGTTGAAGTTGTGATTGACAAAAAAATGACTGAGATGGAAGTCATTGAAGAACTAACAGATGGAATGACAATAGGCGTAGGGGGTTGGGGGTCGCGTCGAAAACCCATGTCTCTGATCCGAGCAATAGCACGTAGCAATTTGAAGGATCTGACAATCGTTAGTTATGGAGGGCCAGATATAGGACTGCTTTGTGCTACTGGCAAAGTTCGTAAAGCTATCTATGGCTTTGTTTCACTCGATTCAATACCCCTAGAACCTCATTTCAGAAACGCCAAACAATCGGGAACTATAGAAACCAGCGAACTAGATGAAGGCGCTTTCTATTTGGGACTACTAGCCGCAGCGCATCGTATGCCGTTTTACCCAACGAGAGCCGGCCTTGGTAGTGACATGCTAGAGATGAACCCTGAAATAAAGACAATCGAATCTCCATACAAATCTGGTGATGGAGAAAAAGGTGAGGAGCTAGTGGCGATACCTGCACTAAACCTTGACGTATCACTTATACACATGAACAGATCTGATTCCCAAGGAAATGGACAATTCTTAGGACCAGATTTGTATTTTGACGACCTCTTCGCAAAAGCAGCGAAACGGACGTTTATGAGTTGCGAAAAGATAGTCCCTACTGAAGATTTCCTCAAAGAAGGAAGTGTACACACCCTTAAAATTCCAAGGTTATTTGTCGATGGCGTAATAGAAGCTCCAAGAGGAGCTCATTTCACTGAATGTCCTCCCGACTACGGCAGGGATGAGGCATTTCAAAGTGAATATGCCGCTAGTGCCAAAGATCTCCAGAGTTGGGAAAACTTCAAACAAAAATACTTAGAAACAACCAGCCATCAGGAATACCTAAAAGTAGTTGACTCAAGAACTCAAACAGAAGAGAACCAAAATGGCTGACGAAGCAACAATAGATGAAATATGTGTAACTGCAATTGCTGATGGTTTTCGCGGAGACGGAGAGATTTTGTGCAACCCCATAGGAAACGTTCCTGTGATAGCCGGGCGCTTAGCCAAAGCCACATTTGAATCCGCCATGGTAATGACTGACACTGTTTCTGTTCTGGCTGCTAACACCATTCCTGTAGGAGATCCAGATGCAGAACGACTGGTGGAAGCATGGATGCCATATCGGGACCTTTTTGACATTGTCTGGTCAGGTCGTCGCCATGTGGTTATGGGTGCAAGCCAGATAGATCCATACGGTAATCAAAATTTTGCTGCAATCGGAGACTGGAAAAAGCCTAAAGCCCAACTCCTAGGGCTTCGCGGAGCTCCAGGCAATTTGGTAAACCACACGACTAGCTATTGGATACCAAATCATTCCATTCGTAGCTTTGTCCAAAAAGTAGATGTTGTTTCAGGCCCCGGCTATGACAGGGTTTCTGAACTCTCAGATTGGATACAAAGTAACCATGAAATTCGTCAAATCGTTTCAAATCTAGGAGTCTTAAATTTTTCGAATAAAGAAAAACGGATGCAACTGGTCTCTCATCATCCGAATGTGACAGTCGAAGAAATAATTTCCTCAACAGGATTTGAATTGTTGGTCCCAGACAATGTTAAAGAAACCCGAAAACCTACAGAAGAGGAACTAAAACTTATTAGGGAAGTAATCGATCCGCATGATTTACGTAAAGCAGAATTCGTAAAAAAATGAGCGATAAGAGATTAAACACGAAATTTTGTGAATTAACAGGGATTCAATTCCCGATAGTTCAAACTGGCATGGGTTGGGTCGCAGGTCCGAATTTAGTTACAGCTACTTGTCAAGCGGGTGCTCTTGGAATACTCGCAGCTGCAACACTGACTTTTGATGAAATGGCTAAAGCAGTTGAAGAAATTAGAAAGAATACACAGAATCCTTTTGGTGTGAATTTAAGAACAGACGCTTTAGATATTGAAACCAGGATTGAACATTTAATTCACTCTCAGGTTCCAGTAGTTTCATTTGCACAAGCACCTACTCAACGAATAGTTGAACGTTTAAAAGAAGCAGATGTGATAGTCATGCCAACCGTTGGAGCTGCAAGACATGCAGAAAAGGTAGCCGAGATGGGTGTTGATGCAGTTATTGCTCAAGGTTCTGAAGGAGGCGGCCATACAGGTGTGATTCCGACCTCACTTCTAATACCTCAAGTCATAGACACAGTTGACATTCCAGTAATCGCAGCAGGTGGTTTTACAGACGGAAGAGGCCTAGCGGCTGCTTTGGCATGGGGAGCTTCTGGAATAGCAATGGGAACCAGATTTCTTTTAACAAGTGAAAGCGATGTCCCAGAGAATGTAAAAAGTGTTTACCTGTCGACTTCATCAACTCAGACAGTCGTTACTAAAGCAATTGATGGTGCACCACAACGAGTGATTTCCAACAAAATGGTTGAAAGACTTGAAAAGGCTCGGTTGCTTGCTTTTCCCATAGCACTACTTAATGCCTTACGTTTTAGAAAACTCTCCGGGACAACCTTCAAAAGCCTTATTGTCGAAGGCTTGAGGATGAAAAAAACCCAAAAATTAACCTGGAGTCAGGTAGCCCTTGCAGCTAACGCACCAATGTTGACGAAAGCGACAATGGTGGACGGGCATTTAGAAGTTGGGATTTTACCCACAGGTCAAGGAGTTGGATCAATAAATGAATTAATCACTAGCGAAGAGTTAGTAAGAGGAATAGTTGAAGAGGCGACAAATTCACTTAACCGATTCGGGGAAAGTTAAAGATGGATTTAGATCCCACAAGAGAGCAAAAAGACTTTCGTGCTGAAGTGAGGAACTGGCTAAAAGAAAATATTCCCAAGGAACCTTTACCTTCGATGGACACTCAGGAGGGTTTTGAACTCCATAGAACATGGGAGAAAAAGCTTTTCGAAAACGGATGGTCGGTTATTACATGGCCAGAAAAGTACGGGGGAAGAAATTTAGGTGTGATCGAATGGCTCATTTTTGAAGAAGAGTATTATCACTCAGGTGCTCCAGGTCGTGTCAACACAAATGGAATTAATTTATTAGCGCCCGCTTTGTTCGATTTTGGTAGTGATGAACAAAAAAGTCGGTTTCTACAAGCGATGGCATCTGGAGAAGAAATTTGGGCACAAGGGTGGTCAGAGCCGGATGCCGGAAGCGATTTAGCTTCGATAAAAACAAAAGCCCAAAAGGATGGCGAATGGTTCGTCATTAATGGTCAGAAAACTTGGTGCTCTCGGGGAGCATGGGCAGATTGGATATTTTGCATCGTAAGAACCGATCCAGATTCTGAAAGACATCAGGGTTTGTCCTACCTGCTTGTACCAGCTGACTCGGAAGGCTTAGACCGTAGACCAGTTAAACGTCTTGATGGTGAACCTGCATTTGCCGAAATATTTTTCGATGATTGCCGTGTTCACAAATCGAATCTTCTCGGAGGAGAAGGAGAAGGTTGGTCTGTCGCTATGTCAACTGCATCTAATGAACGTGGCTTAAACCTAAGAGCGCCAGGTCGTTTCACGGCCGCTGCAAAAAGACTTGTCGACCTCCATGAGACAACAGAGCGAAAGCCAGATCCAAGCCTTACGGAAGAAGTTGTTAACTCGTGGGTCAGAGCTCACGCTTATCGATGGCAAGCGCAGAGAACTGCAACACGAATCATCGAAGGTGAGTCACTAAATTCTGAGCCTTCAATTATGAAGGTTTTCTGGTCAGAATTAGATGTTGAACTCCACGCCACTGCTCTAAGAATCCTAGGAAACCGTTCTGATCTGATAACAGACTGGATTTATGAAAGTCCTGAAAATGAATGGTTAATGGGCTATTTATTTGCCTTGGCCGGACCTATATATGCAGGAACAAATGAGATTCAGCGAAACATAATCGCTGAAAGAGTTCTTGGTTTGCCGAGAAAGTAGGAAGTCAGATGCGTTTTGCACCAACAGAACAACAAGAGCAATTTGCTTCCAATATTGCCTCCATTTTAGAAAAAGAATGTTCTGTCGAAGCACTCCAGTCAGCTGGTGAAAAATCCTCAGGGTGCGTTGATGGCCTGTGGGAAACACTTTCTGAAACAGGACTTATGGGAATTGGTATACCTGAAGAATTCGGTGGTTTAGGCATGGGTGCTTCTGACCTTGTTTTTATTTTAGAAGAATTGGGAATTTCAGCCTGTGCTGAACCTGTGGCTGAACATGCAGCAGTCGCATCACCTTTAATCGCTAGATGGGCACAAAATGAAATGGCCCAAGAAATATTAGAGGAAGCGGCAAACGGATCGAAAAAATTGACCGTTGGTTCACCGATAGATGAACGTGTCGTTTCAGTTGAAAATTCTGATCTGATTTTAATTAGCAAGGAAAATGAGCTTCATGCAGTTCCAACAAAGGAAATCGAACATACTCCCATGACGTCGATTGACCCTCGTTATAAAACCAGTGTTATTGATTGGACACCATCTTCTCAAACACTCATTTCGGAAACTCACGAAGCTATTGAAGACATGACTAACCGTGGTGCACTATCTGCTGCAGCACAAGCAGTGGGAGTGGCACAAAAACTTCTAGACATGACTGTCAGTTATGTCTCAGAAAGAAAACAGTTCGGAAAACCAGTTGGAACTAATCAAGCAGTCAAACACCACTGTTCAGACATGGCAATAGCGATCGAGTTTGCGAGGCCTTTAGTTCAAGTAGCTAGTTGGGCGATAGATAATCAAAAAAGCCCTACAGAAAATTTCACAGTTTCAGGAGAGGTGTCAGCCGCAAAAGCTTTAGCTAGTGAAGCTGTTGAACTTGCATGCAGATCAGCTCTTCAATGCCACGGCGCGATCGGTTATACAGTTGAACATGATTTACAGATATGGCTTAAGCGTGGATGGATTCTTGCATCCACATGGGGAGACGCATTATTTCACCGTCGGCGCTTGAGTAAAATTCTCGGTTTGACTGCCTGAAGTTTAAAATTTTGATGAAGCGACACGAAAGATGACGAATACAGATGTCAGAAAATGAAAGAGAAACCGGAATACGGTTAGCTGACCGAGTAAGGGATCTGTTGCTGAAAATACACAAATCAGCGCCTACAAGCGAAATGATGGAAAAGGCAATCACACATGTGGATGCGGCGAATGAATCCCTAGAAGAATCAGTTCGACTCAGATGGTATGAAATCGACGAAAAAGAGATCGACGAACTGACTAAAGAGCGCTTATACATTGAAGCAAAAGACAACAGCCTGTTCAGAGGGGAAAGAAATCCCTTAGCTCCGCCTATAAGAGTGAGAACCGAAAAAAATCCCGCTGGACAAGAAGTCATAATAGGTGAATTGGAAATCAACAGATGCAGAGAAGGTCCCGAAGGCCGTGTCCATGGGGGTTTTCTTGCTGGACTATTCGACGACGTTCTCAGCGGTGCAGTCCGACTAGCAGGAGGAGGACCGGCTGTAACGGGGAAGTTGGAAATTCGCTATCGCGAAGCCACTCCTATAGATCAGGAACTTCGTTTTGAAGCCCGGCTCGAAAACTCGACTGGAAAGAGAATAAAAGCGAAAGCTGTATGTCTGGCAAATGGTGTGGTTACAGCTGAAGCCGAAGCACTGTTTATTAGGATTGGAACGGATTGAAGTTAGATGGAAGAAGAAAAACCAGTTATATGTTTCCTTTGTACCGGTAACGCAGCTCGGTCTGTGATGGCTCGAATAATGTTCGAGAAAAGAGTTTCAAACTATATTGCCATCGGAGCCGGAACACTTGTTCTTGAAGGGCATCCAATGAGCCAAAGAACAAGAAAAGCTCTTGAGCGTTTTGGAATTTCTGATCCGACACATAGAAGTACACAATTTGGCCAAAAACACGTTGGAGTTGATCTGATAGTAGCTATGGAGCCCAGTCACATCGAATGGATCAGAAAAAACTTTCCTGAGGTCGCACAACGAACAGCCACACTCCCTCGTCTTGTTCGCGACTTAACTGAAGAAGGTTCTCTCACAGAACGAATAATGAAATTAGATTTAGCCGAAGTAAATATTGAGTCATGGGAAGAGGTAGTGGATCCAGCTTCAGGAGATCAAGAAGAATTTGATAAATGCGCTAATGAGATAGATCGATTGATTAACGAACTAATACACCGACTTCCATAATGCAAAAATTTAACGATTTTCAGAGAAATGGATTCACTCTGGCTGCCGCTTGTGGGTTAATTGGCATAACTTACGGAGTTTTTGCAGACACCGCAGGCCTGTCTCTACTACAAGCATCAGCTTTATCCATCTTTACGTTCACTGGAGCTTCACAATTCGCAGCCGTATCAGTCATTGATGGGGGAGGCAATCCAGCCGCTGCTGTTGGTAGCGCTCTTTTGCTGTCAGTTAGAAATGCCTTATATGGTCCAGTGATTGCAAAATCTCTACACAATGGGAAACTTTATAAAGTCTTGGCAGCACATTTTGTAATTGACGAAACGATTGCAGTCGCCAGTTCACAAGACACTGTTGAGGACTCGAGAGATGCATTTTGGTTTACAGGATTAAGCCTTTTCGTTTTTTGGAATCTAGGCACAATATTGGGCGTTTTATTAGGCGGCATTATTGAAGATCCCGGCTCATGGGGGCTGGACGCTGCTTTCCCAGCAGCATTTGTAGCTCTTACACTTCCACATGTAACCACGCGAGAAGGAAAAATCACGGCAATAACAGCCGCAGTGATAACTATTGTGAGCATTCCACTCACGCCAGTTGGTATGCCTATACTCCTGGCGTCAACAGCAATCCTGCCTGGTTTGCTGGCCTTAAAGAAGAAAAAAAAGAGGACAACATGACCTGGGGTGCGGTTATTGCTTTATCGGCAGGTAGCTATGCTTTCAAATTTCTAGGGCTCATAGCCGGAAAGAGATTCAGCAAGCACTTAGCACCCGCAACATTGCTTTTACCAGCGGCTCTTTTTTCAGCTTTAGTTGTAATTATGTCTATTTCAGATGATGGATCCCTAGTAATAGATGCCCGCTTAGTAGGGGTGGGAATGGGAGCTTTAGCAGTATGGAAAAAAATGTCCTTCACATTGGTTGTATTGACAGCGATGCTTTCTACAGCCGCTATACGATTGTTTTTATAAGTTAGGAACGGATAAATAGATACTTTCCACCATGACAAGTTTGACTGAATCCAAATACGCAGACGAAGCAATTCCAGATGAACTCATCCCGGAAAATGTTTCCCCATCCGTATACAGGGTGCTTTCAAACCCAAGGCCCAAGTGGAGAGGTCGGTTACACAGAATTGCAGGACCGTTAACTCTTATTGCAGGAGTGGTTTTAGCCCTATCTGCACCGGCAGGCCGCGAACGAATAGGAGTACTTCTTTTCGCCGGAGGTGCCTTTGCCATGTTTTCAACCAGTGCAATAGTCCATTTCCGCCGTTGGAAAGTTTCTCTTTTAGAGGTTTTATTTAGGCTCGACCATGCAGCGATTTTCTTGATGATCGCTTCCGGAGCATCATCACTTGCACTTATTGCAATGGATGGAAGTCCTGCCAAATTGATGCTTTGGAGTGTGTGGATAGGAGCAGGAATTGGGATCATGCTTAGAGTCCTGCCGTTTCACCCTCCTAAAGGTCTCATGAACACATTATTCATATGCCTTGGGTGCCTTCCTTTGATTGTCGCTCCAAGTCTTTTCAGAGCGATAGATTTTTTCCCAGCTTTTTTCATAGTTCTAGAAGGGATCTTTTATATTGGAGGAGCGCTAATGCTAGGTGCCCAGTGGCCAAAACTTAAACCAAAAGTTTTTGGGTATCACGAAGTCTGGCATTCTTTAGTAGTGATGGCTGTAGCAGCCCACTTTGGAGCTGTAATACTGATTCTGCATTACTGATGCATATGTGGGCAACGAAGATTATTAGGGGCGAAGATAGTAACTCAAGGTTTGGAGGTTTCGTGTGAAAGGGATTGTTTTTAATGGAGAAGAACTTCGATTAGTCGAAGGTTTAGAAGTTCGTCAACCAGAGGCAGGAGAAGTAAAAGTAAAAATTGTGAACGCAGGTGTCTGCCACAGTGATGTAAGTGTTATAGACGGCACAATACCATTCCCAACCCCCGTAGTTCTTGGACATGAAGGGGCTGGAATAGTCACTGAGGTGGGCGATGCAGTTAACTCAGTATCAGTAGGTGATCACGTTGTATTATCCACACTAGGTCAATGCGGGGCATGTCCTGCATGTGATGCGGGTCAACCAACTATGTGCAAGGCTACTTTTGGAGCGAGAGATACACCTTTCTCTCTGGATGGAGAACCACACTACAACTTCGCAAACATTTCTGCTTTTTCAGAAAATGTAGTTGTAAAAGCAAACCAGGCAATCCGAATACCAGAAGATGTTCCACTAGACGCAGCATCACTCATAGGGTGCGGTGTTCTTACTGGCTCAGGGGCAGTATTCAACCGAGCCAAGGTCAAACCAGGTGAAAGCGTAGCGGTTGTAGGTGTCGGAGGAATAGGTTTGAATGTAATCCAAGCTGCAGCAATAGCCGGAGCTAATCCCATAATTGCTATTGACACTAATTCTGAAAAAGGTGATCTAGCCATCGATTTTGGAGCTACTGATTTCATTAACGCGACAGACGTGAATACAAATCAGGAAATTCGTAAAATACGCGCTGACGGAGTCTGTTATGTCTTCGAGTGTGTAGGTTCTAAAGCTCTAATTGAAGAATCAATCGGATACTTGGACTGGGGTGGAACCCTAGTGATACTAGGTGTGCCGCCATTGGGAAGCACAGTTGAATTCATGACGGTAGCTGCGTATCTGGATGTGACTATTATGGGGTGCCGTTACGGAACCTCAAGGCCACAAACAGATGTGACACGCATATGCGAACTCTATAAGGCAGGCAAATTCAAACTTGATGAACTAGTAAGTCGTGTTTACCCCATGGAGGAAATAAATACACTTTTAGAAGATATGCATGAAGGGCGTCTGGCTAGAGGTGTATTAGACGTATGTTCCATTAACGACAATTATTGATGCACGTTCTCATTTTGAGAAGTACTGTCGGTACTGATGCGCAGATTTTCCATATTGATAGTTGTTGCCTTGTCGGCTTTAGCGTGCGCCGAAACAGAACCAACTAAACCAGGACAAGCAAGAAATTGTGAAGAACTGATAAAAATTGGCAGAAATTCAGCAGAATTGGTTCTAGATCAAATCGACGAAAAAGAATTTGAAGAAATGCAAGAAGAGGAAGTTAAGGCAGTTATAAATCTGATCAATGATCTATCACAAAAAGAAAAATTTCTTACTAGGTCTGAAGAACTAAATTGTAGTGAGCAAGAACTAGAAAAAGCCGCCTGTCTTGCTTACCAGGGGCTATCACAAAAAGCTCGCGGAGATATTACAAGAGAGTATTTGAGGCCTTATTTTGAGGCTTGCAGTTAAAGTGAAAATTATAAAAAAGTCTTCATTGTTGCGCCCCATAGGCTCTAGATTCGATTTAGTGAATGTAAGGAAATGAACACAATGACAAAGAAACGTATATCGGACAGAATTGCCTCGATTTCAGAATCTGCCACCATGGCAGTGACGAATAAAGCGAGAGAGCTGAAAGCGGCAGGTGAACCAGTAATTGGATTTGGTGCAGGTGAACCCGATTTCCCAACGCCTGATCACATTGTCGAAGCCGCGGTAGCTGCATGTCGCGAGCCTTCAAATCACCGTTATGGACCTGCTTCTGGTCTTCCCGAGCTACGTGAAGCATTAGTGGATAAAACTGAACGAGATTCAAAATGGAGACCTGAGACCGCACAAATACTTATAACAAATGGCGGAAAACACGCTGTATATAACTCATGTGCCGTTTTGATCGACCCTGGAGACGAAGTTTTACTACCCGCTCCGTACTGGACCACTTACCCCGAAGCTATAGCTCTGGCAGGAGGAACTACAGTCGAAGTTCCAACCAGTATCGACTCGGAATTCAAAGTAACAGTTGAACAGCTTGAAGCAGCTACTACATCATCGACAAAAGCTCTCTTTTTCGTTTCACCCTCAAATCCAACAGGAGCGGTTTACTCAGCTGAAGAAATGGTTGCAATTGGAAGATGGGCAATTGAAAAAGGAATTTGGATCATCACAGACGAAATTTACGAACACCTGACCTACGATGACCACGAGCATCACTCGATTAGAGCACTGCTTCCAGAAATTGAAGATCAGTGTTTGATAGTAAATGGCGTAGCGAAGACTTATGCCATGACAGGATGGAGAGTCGGATGGATGATCGGTCCCGCGGACGTTATTTCTGCTGCTGGAAACCATCAGTCACATGCCACATCAAATGTTGCAAACATTTCACAACGAGCTGCTTTAGCGGCGGTCAGTGGAGGTCTTGAAGATGTTATTAAGATGCGAGAATCGTTTGACCGTCGACGAAAAATGATGAACGAAATGCTGTCAGCAATTGAGGGAGTTGAGGTTTTGGCGCCCCAGGGTGCCTTCTACGCTTTTCCTGATTTTTCAGCATTCTACGATCGAGACATAGCTGGTAAAAAAGCTCATAACACTCTTGAGTTAGCTGCCATTATTTTAGAGGAGGCAAAAGTAGCTATAGTCCCAGGTGAAGCCTTCGGGTCGCCAGGTTACGCAAGGCTATCTTTTGCCCTTGGAGATGCAGACCTGGAAGAGGGTCTTACTCGGTTAGCTCAACTGCTGAATAGCTAAGACATGACAACTGCCAAACCTTGTGGAACATGGCATTCCGTCATCACATCAGAAATGCTGGTTGGTGGAGCTGTAAGACTCGGTGAAGTGATAACGGATGGCGAAGACGTCTGGTGGGCTGAATCACGACCAGATGAGGGTGGAAGAACAGTTCTAGTACGTAATGGAAAAGATCAACTAGATAAAAACTCCAACGTTAGAACACTTGTCCATGAATACGGAGGGGGAGCTTGGTGGGTTAAAAACCGAACTCTCATTTTCAGTCAATACTCAGATCAACGTTTATACATGTTTGAAGAATCATGTGATTTGGTTCCATTGACTCCTGAAACCGAAGAAGGAAAAAGCGCTAGATATGCCGATGGCCGAATAACAGAAAACGGGAAATGGTATGTATGCGTAAGAGAACTACACGACCTCAATAAAAAGGAGCCATCAAATGAGATTGTTGCCGTCCCAACGGACGGCTCTCAGCAAATAAAAATCTTAGTTTCAGGACCTGACTTCGTATCTTCTCCCAGAGTCGCTAAAGATTGTGGAAAAATTGCGTGGATCCAATGGAACCATCCAAACATGCCTTGGGACAGCACGGAACTTTGTATCGCCTCAATAGACGAGATGGAGATTTCAGATCAAAAGGTTGTTGCATCCGAGGGAGAGTCTTTTTTCCAACCTGAATGGGATGATGAAGGAAACCTGTACGTCGTAAGCGACAGAAATAACTGGTGGAACCTTTTTCGAGTTGACGAAACAAAAGAAGAAATTGATTTAATGCCGTTAACTAACGTCGAAGCAGAAATAGGTTTACCACAATGGGTTTTCGGCCAGTCGAGATATGCACTAGTTGATGGTGAAATCTGGTTTGTTGCAAGAGAAGCCGGTTTAGACAAGCTGATGACGCTTTCAAACAATGGGCAAGTTGAACACGTAAAACTTGACGCAACTGAAATCGAATCTGTAAAAAGTTATCGCAATGGAATAGTTGCGACCGTTAGTTCATGGAAGTCGGAATCTTCAGTCATGTTTATCAGCAGAGAAGGAACTGAGTCATTTAGTGAACTTCGCGATCTGAAAATAGACGAGAAATGGTTTCCAGTCCCAGAAGCTTTTACTTACGAAACTTCAGATAATGAAAAAGCTCATGCTCTTTTCTATTCACCCACAAATCCCGACTATAAAGTTAGCGAAACAGAATACCCGCCGCTCATAGTCATGGCTCACGGGGGCCCGACAGGAGCAGCGAGAAGACAGATGCAACTTTCTATCGCTTATTGGACAAGTAGAGGGTTCGGTGTTGCTGATATTGATTATCGAGGTTCTACAGGGTACGGAAGATCATACAGACATCGTTTAAATGACAACTGGGGATTAGCTGATGTAGAAGACTGCGTAGCTGCAGCAAAGCATCTCGTCAGCCAAAAGAAAGTAGACGAAACGAGACTGGCAATCAAGGGAGGTAGCGCAGGAGGGTTCACAGTTCTCGCAGCACTAACATTTCACAACACTTTTACAGCAGGAGCTAGCAGGTATGGGATTGCCGACCTCGCGGTGCTGGCACAAGATACACACAAATTTGAATCCCGATACCTAGATCGACTAGTAGGCAGGTGGCCTGAAGACAAAGAAATATATGAGCAGAGGTCACCCATTCACCATGTCGAACAACTTTCGACCCCAATGGTAATCCTCCAAGGACTGGAAGATCCGATAGTCCCACCCAATCAGGCTCGTTTAATGGCACAAAAACTAAAAGAAAATGAAATACCTCACGCGGTTATTGAATTTTCAGATGAAGGTCACGGATTTCGAAAAGCCCCCAATATAACAAGGGCCATTGAATCAGAACTGGCTTTTTTCGCCCGGATCTTTGATTTCACCCCATCTGATGAACTTCCTGAGATCCAGATTGAAAACAAAATTTGAACCAAAATAAAAAAGTTTGCTTACCTTCAGACAATAATGATTAGAATGGAAGTTATGGAGACGAAGAACCTTCTATTGCTTATGTAGGACGGACGTCACATAGACGCGTTCGTCCCACCTCCTGAGCCAAAGGCCGGGAGGTTTTTTACTTTTTAGGCAACAGCAAGATAAACAATGGAGAACAGAAATGAGCAATGAAACTGCTAAGGAAAAAGTGGTTATTTTTGACACTACTTTGCGAGATGGTGAGCAATCACCCGGCATCTCACTTGACGTGGGGGAAAAACTTGAAATCGCAGGACAACTTGCTCGACTGGGAGTCGATTACATCGAAGCAGGTTTTCCCATAGCAAGCCAAGGTGACTTTGACGCTGTCCACGCAATAGCATCTAATGTAAGCGGACCAGTAATTTGCGGGCTTTCGCGCACAAGCTATAAAGATATTGATCGTTGTTGGGAAGCTATAGAACCCGCAGAAAAAAGAAGAATTCATACATTTATAGCTACGAGCCCAACTCATATGGAACACAAGTTAAAAATGACTCCAGAGCAAGTGCTATCTGAGGCCGCCTCTGCAGTCGGCAGAGCAAGAGAATATACAGATGATGTTGAATTCAGCCCTGAGGACGCATCTAGGTCAGATTTCGATTTCATGTGTGATGTTCTACAAGCTGCGGTTGATAACGGAGCAGGAACACTAAATATTCCAGACACTGTTGGGTACGCGACACCCCATGAATGGGCTGACAGGATTAAATCAATAAGAGAAAGAGTTAAGGGAGATTACATAATCAGTACCCACTGCCATAATGACCTCGGTTTGGCGGTTGCTAACTCTTTGGCGGCTGTTGTATCAGGAGCCCGCCAAGTCGAATGCACAATAAACGGAATTGGAGAAAGAGCAGGAAATGCTGCTATGGAGGAGATCGTAATGACACTCCGAACTCGTCCAGACATATATCCAAATCTTGAAGTAGGAATTGAAACAGAAGAATTAGCGCGTTCGAGTCGGATGGTCAGCCGGCTAACCGGATATCCAGTCCAATACAACAAAGCTGTCGTCGGAAGAAATGCCTTCGCGCATGAGTCAGGCATACATCAACATGGCGTGCTCAATGAAAGAACGACTTATGAAATAATGGATCCTTCAGTAGTAGGCCAGGACGGCAGCAAACTAGTGCTAGGAAAACACTCCGGACGAGCAGCATTCAAAGATGCACTTTCAAAAATGGGCCTTGACATACAGGGGGACGCATTGAACGGCGCTTTTGCTCGCTTTAAAGAGCTAGCAGATCGTAAAGTTCAACTCAGTGATGCAGATTTGGAAGCCCTCGTTGCAGAAGAAGTGGGCAGTTCAATTGAAAATTCTTATGAGCTAGTAACACTCGATGTAAAAGGCGGCAATGCTAATACTCCCACTGCGGAGGTCATTTTAAAATCTGATGGAGCACAGATAAATGCAACATCAGAGGGAGATGGAATGGTTGATGCCGCTTGTACAGCTATAAAAAAAGCTACAGGTATAGAAGGACGCCTAACAGATTACAGCGTGAATTCAGTGACCGGTGGAGTTGACGCATTAGCAGACGTAGCACTTTCTTTTGAAAGTGCGGACGGACTAAAAGTGTCAGGTAGAGGTTTGTCTACAGATGTTGTTGAGGCTTCCGCTAGAGCATTTATTTCAGCTCTAAACAAAGTAGTTCGGGTTCGCAATACTGGCGAAAACCCGCAAGCGGTGGATCGTCCGGGTCATATCGGTTAATAAAGGTAGAATGGAAAACTTCTATGTCAGGAAAAACACTTAGTCAAAAAGTTTGGGAACGTCACGTAGTGCACCGAGATGAAACAGGTTCGGATCTACTCTTCATAGATTTACATCTTGTTCATGAAGTCACTTCCCCTCAAGCTTTTGATGGTTTACGACTAGCAGGCAGAGGAGTTCTTCGTCCTGATTTAACAGTTGCGACTGAAGATCACAATGTTCCAACCTCTGATATTGACAAACCCATTGCTGACCCTGTCAGCCGCAAACAAGTAGAAACTTTAAGAAAAAACTGTTCCGAATTTGATATACGACTTTTTTCGATGGGTGATGAAGGCCAAGGAATTGTTCATGTAATAGGACCAGAAATGGGCCTGACACTCCCTGGGATGACTGTTGTTTGCGGTGACAGTCATACAAGTACCCACGGGGCATTTGGCGCGCTTGCATTCGGAATTGGGACAAGTGAAGTTGAACATGTTCTGGCAACGCAAACACTTCCTCAAACAGAGCCAGGAACTCTAGCAGTAACAGTTGATGGGAAACTTCCTGAAGGGAGTACAGCTAAAGATGTAATTCTTGCAATCGTAGGAGAGTTAGGGACAGGAGGTGGAATAGGAAAAATTATTGAGTACAGAGGTGAAGTGATACGGAATCTTTCAATGGAAGGAAGGATGACAGTTTGCAATATGTCCATAGAAGCCGGAGCTAAAGCAGGATTAATTGCACCAGACGAAACAACTTTTGACTACTTAAAGGGAAGGACATACAGTCCGAATGAAAGCCAGTGGGAAAAAGCTGTAGAAGACTGGAAGCTATTGGCTTCTGACACAGATGCAAAATTTGATCAAGAAGTAGTTCTAGATGGAAACAACATTTCACCCCACGTGACTTGGGGAACGAACCCTGGTCAAGTAGCCCCAATAAATGGTTCGATTCCAGACCCTGAGCAATTCTCGGAACCCGCGCAACAAGAGTCAGCAAGAAGAGCACTCGAATATATGGGAATTACAGCTGGAACTAAAATCTCCGAAATTCCGGTAAACACAGTTTTTATTGGATCTTGCACGAATAGCCGTATAGAGGATCTTAGAGAAGCTGCAAAAGTTGCTCAAGGAAAACAAGTTGCATCTGGAGTTAGAACTCTCGTAGTGCCAGGATCTGGTTCTGTAAAGGCTCAGGCTGAATCAGAGGGTTTGCATGAAATATTCCGAGAGGCTGGATTCGATTGGAGAGAACCCGGTTGCTCTATGTGTCTAGCGATGAACCCAGACAAACTCCAAAAAGATGAACGTTGCGCAAGTACAAGTAACCGCAACTTTGAGGGCCGTCAAGGGCGAGGCGGAAGAACACACTTGGTGTCACCAGCTGTTGCAGCAGCTACAGCTATCGCAGGGACCTTTGCAGTACCAGATGATTTAGTGGGATAAGGAAGGAAACAATAGTGGAACCAGTAGAAATAGTTTTCGGCACAGCTCTACCATTGAACCGTTCCGATATAGACACTGATCAAATAATCCCAAGTGACTGGCTTAAAAGAGTTGAGAGAACAGGTTTCGATCGAGGACTATTTAGTGAGTGGAGAGACGATCCATCATTTGTGCTAAATGATGAACGTTTCACAGAAGCAACGATCCTCGTAGCAGGAGCGAACTTTGGAACCGGATCGTCTAGAGAACACGCTGTTTGGGCTATTCAACAATACGGATTCAAAGCAGTAATTTCGCCGCGTTTTGCAGACATTTTTAGAAACAACTGCACGAAAAATGGTTTAGTTCCAGTTCAAGTGTCAGCCGAAATCGGCGAAGAACTACTTAGATCGGTAGAGAGCAATCCTGAATTAGTCATTACTGTAGATGTTTCAAAACGTGTTCTTGAAGTTCCTGATTTGAATATCTCTTGCAGTTTTCCTCTTGAAGACGCAGTGCAAGAGAGGTTTCTAAAAGGTCTCGATGATATTGGAATCACAATGAAATACGAATCGGAGATTCACGAATATCAACAACAAAGACCAGATTGGTTGCCTTCTATCAGTGCTTAACACGAGAAAAACACAAAGTAAAAATAAGAAAATTTTGAGCATTCTATTTTTGCTGGGTTTATTTTCAGTTAACTGTGCAGACGATCGGCATGGGCTTAATACATCCGGCTATCCGTTAGTTCCAGAAGAAAATTATTCTCCAACAACTAGTTACTTAAACGAAACAAATTCGACGACAGTAACAAAAGCAACCATCAATTTAGAGGAAGTCGAACTAACAAGTGGATTAATACCGTTCGCAGCCTGTGATGAACTTCTCAGATACCTCCAAGATGAGGCTTTAAAAAGGGTGGGACCATACGGGCTTGATGGTTTCGGCTGGGGGCCAATTTTTCCAATGCCGATGATGGAAAGGAGTTTCGCAGACACGGAACCTCTTATGGCATCAGGTCTTGGAAATGATTTTTCTGGAACGAATGTTCAAGAAGTAGGGATAGATGAACCAGATTTCATTAAAACAAATGGAGAAATAATCGCCATATTAGAAGACAATAGTTTGCACATAGTTGATCCGAAATCGTTTTCGTCTGAACCTATAGGTTCAGTTCAACTTGAAGCCCTCTCATGGGGAAGCGAGATGTTTCTCAATGGAAACAGACTCTGGGTTATGGCACAGACTGACCTGTATTCAGTCTCCCCGTTAATGGCAGAAATAATCCCTATTGACGGATGGAAACCTCGCACGACAATTGTTGAAGTAGATATAACAGATCCATCACAACCGCTGCAAGTAGCGAGCATGGTGATTGAAGGTCGTTATGTGAGTGCCAGAGTTGTAGATGGCATTGCAAGAATAGTTGTTTCATCAACTCCTACTGATCTTCCTTTCGTTACACCTCAAAGTCCTTCAGCAGAAGAAGTCGCTACAAAAGCTAATAGGCAAGCGATAGTTGAAACAACAATCTCTAACTGGGTGCCTTCGTATGTATTTGAAACAAAAGGTAAAGATGTCGAAGAAGGCCAGTTGATCCAATGCGAAAAAGTTTCCCATCCTCCAAAATTTTCAGGTTTTACTTCACTTTCAGTTTTAGACATTGATCTAAATTCCGATATGGAGCCTCCTGAAGCGGTAGCTGTCTTAACAGAAGGGGAGAACGTTTACGCAAGTCCAGAGAATCTTTTTATTTCAACAACCGACTACCCAGAGGCGATTTCATTTGATCAAGAAAATCTGCAGAGGTCAGAAGAACCTCAATATTTGACTTCTATTCATCAGTTCTCTTTGGGAGCGAGTGAAAAGACAGAGTACAGGTCATCGATAGATCTTAAAGGTCATTTACTCAACCAATTCGCTATGTCAGAACATGAAGGACACCTGAGAGTCGCTACTACTAGCGGATCACCATGGGGTTTCGACGAAATGAATGAATCGAAAGTGACGGTGATAGCTCTAAGAGAAGGAGGTATGACTCAGGTTGGACAAGTAGGCGGTATGGGTAAGGGAGAGAGAATATTCGCAGTCAGATTCTTGGAAGATCTCGGTTACATCGTAACTTTTCGACAAACTGACCCTTTTTACACACTTGATCTAGCAATTCCTGAAGATCCAAAAGTAAAAGGCGAATTAAAAATCACTGGATACAGCGGCTATCTACACCCAATAGAACAAAATCTAGTAATGGGAGTTGGACAAGAAGCTACCGAAGATGGTGTCACCACTGGAACTAAAGTAGCTCTTTATGATGTTGAAAATCTTGAAAACCCAAGAGCTTTGGACACATGGTTGCCGGGAGGCGGAAGAAGCTCAGCGGAATGGGACCACCGTGCTTTTCTGTGGTGGGCGCCCGAGCAAATAGCGGTTCTACCGTTTTCGGATTGGATGAATGGTGACGCCGGAGCAGTGATGTTGAAAGTAAGAGAGAAAAGATTAGAGGAATTTGGACGCATAACACATTCTTCACCAGATTCACCGCTAGGCGAACAACCTGAATTTCCGATCTCTATTCAACGTGCGCTAATAATCGGAGAAGAAATCTGGACGTATTCTCGTGGACAACTTCAAGCAAATTTGATTAACGATCTATCAGTAAGCAAAAGAATTAAATTCGCTACTTTTCTTGAAGACGGCCCGATTGTTCTGCCAGAACCATTCCCAATGCCGTGAGATTCAAAAATGAAAACCTTTCACGAAACAGAATGAGCTTGGTCAACTAGAGAAAAAATCCCTTCCAGATCTAGATGCCCCATATGGGTTGCAACATTGCCTTCAGAGGTGATTACAGCAAAAGCTGGTTGGTTTATAACACCAAATTTTCTCCACACTTCACCCCTGTCTGCGATGTTAGTGAAGTTCAACCCCCACTCTAAAACCCTTTTTCTTCCAAGCTCAGGATTTAGAATCGCTCCAACCCCCACGACTTTAAGTAAATTATTTGCTGCAACGACCGTCGGAGCTTCTCTACGACATGTAAGTCAATTAGGAGCCCAAAACCAGAAAAGAACATCCTGGCCAAATCTATTTCCATTTTGCGAAAGATTATCAGTCGCTTCATCACCATCTAGCCAAAGTTCACGTCCATCAACCGTTTCACCTTCTGTAGTTACTGCAATGAAATCAAGCTCAGGTGGTACGACGATTTCCACAATGGTAGTAGTTGTCTCAACTCGAGGAACTGTCGTTGAGGAAGAAGAAGATTTGGCAGAAGTCATAGAATCATTTGGAATCGGATTTGAACAACCCAAAATCACCAGAGATAGACCAAATGTCAAACAAAAACCGCGCACGGAATAACTTTACGTCGGATACCGTCAAAATAAGTGAGCACAAGGCGTTTAATTATTTCAGCACTTTTTTGTGGTTTGGCAATCCTGTTTGCATTTGCCATTCAAGTGCTTTTAGCTTGAAGTAAGTAAAAAAGACTGAAACAATTCAAAACTAAGAAGTGAAAATATGACAGAAAATTATGATTTAGTTGTAATTGGGGGTGGACCTGCTGGTTATGCAGCGGCTCTTTACGGTTCAGCTGCTGGACTTAAAGTAGCACTCGTAGAAGAAAATAAAATCGGAGGAACATGCCTTCATGTCGGATGCATCCCCGCAAAGGAACTTCTAGAGACCGCCTCAGTGCTAAGAGCAGTGCGTCAAGCACAGGATTTTGGAATTGAAACAATTAAAGAGCCTGCGATTGACCTTTCGATAAGCCAAAATCGAAAACAAACAGTTATTGATCAACTTTTCACCGGACTTAATTCCTTACTGGTCGGACGCGAAGTCACCATCTATTCAGGAAAAGGGTTTTTAGGACCCGAGCGAAAAATCGAAATTAAAAAAGATAATGAAACTGAAACCATCCAGGGTAAAAATGTGCTTCTAGCCACAGGTTCCACACCGCGCACGATTGAAGGATTTGAAATCGACGGAAAGATTGTAGTGACGAGTGATGAATTTCTATCTCTTGATCAAATTCCCGATCGTGTTGCAGTAATTGGAGGTGGTGCCATCGGATGCGAATTTGCTTCACTGCTAAATGATTTGGGTTCATCAGTCACTTTGCTCGAGAGCCTTGATGAAATACTTGCAGGATGCGACAAAGATGTCTCAACTTCATTAAGAAGATCGTTCTCAAAAAAGGGAATAGACATCCAGACAGGAGTGAAAGTTGAAGGGCATGAAAGCGATGGCCAGAAGACAACCCTTAGCTGGTCTAAAGATGGTGACGTAAATCAATTAGAAGTTGATTTAGTAGTCGTATCTGTCGGTCGACAACCAAATGGTAATTCTGCTGGACTACAAAATACTCAAATAGGAATAGATGAAAAAGGTTATATAGAAGTTGATGAGAGACTAAAAACAAAAGAACAAGGAGTTTGGGCTGCAGGAGACGTTATTAACACCCCACAGCTAGCGCACGTAGGTTTCGCTGAAGGAATTTTCGC
>DBFL01000087.1:4808-6356 GCA_002294285.1 Candidatus Neomicrothrix sp. UBA881 | reverse complement strand
CCGTGGTGCATTTATTGTGACCCCGAAGTCGCTTTTGCAGGTCTAACTGAAGAAAAGGCAAAAGCTGCTGGCTACGAAGTGAGTGTTTCGAAACATCGATATTCAGGAAACGGAAGAGCGATGATAATTGGTGAAACCGAAGGACTGGTAAAGGTAATCGCAGAGAATAAAGGTGATGGAAAAGCAGGCCGCATTTTGGGTGTGCACATGGTTGGTCCATGGGTTACAGAACAACTTGGCCAAGCCTATTTAGCAGTAAATCTAGAGGCAACGGTTGATGAAGTCGCTAATCATATTCAAGCCCATCCGACTTTGAGCGAACTTTTTGGTGAAACTGTTATGTCTCTAACAGGGCGATCTCTCCACGGTTAAAATGACAGAATTGACTGACCATTCGAAGGAAGCACAACTACAGGTTCGATGGTTGGGGAAAGTCCGCTACCGCGACGCTTTAGCAATTCAGCAAATAATAACTTCATACGAACGAGGAAATTATCTTTTATTGCTCGAACATCATCCGGTTTACACCATGGGAATAAGAGCCTCAAAGGAAAATTTGAAAATAGAACCAGAGGCAATCGGAGCCGAACTCGAAAAAGCAAACCGAGGTGGAGATATAACTTTTCATGGCCCAGGGCAGTTGGTTGGCTATCCCTTACTTGAATTGGAAGGAAAACGTGGAGGAGGCATGGCTGACACCGCAGCTTATATATACAGCATCGAAAGTCTCCTTATAGAAACCTGCCAAGAACTCGGTATTAAAAAAATTGGTCGAATAAAAAGATACCCAGGAGTTTGGGTGGACCCCGATGGTCCTGATCCAAGAAAAATAGCAGCGATAGGTGTCAGATTAAACAAAGCGCGGACAATGCACGGTTTTGCATTAAACGTAAAAACCGACATGACTTTCTATGAACACATAGTTCCATGTGGAATAACGGAATATGGAGTTACCTCTTTGGAAAAAGAAGGAATAGATACAACGATGAGAGAAGTCGTAGACCTCATTTCAGAAAAAGCCGGAAGAATTTGGAGTCGAAAAAAAGTCAACAGAGCAGATGTGTTCTGGGGAGAGGATACAGGAACAGAAAATTCACTTCTTCAAATCGAAAAAGATTTTGAAAAGATCGATGAACGCAAAAAACCTGAATGGATGAAGGTCAAACTAGCGACAGGTCCTGAATATAGACGATTAAAAAACCTGATGGAAGAAAAAAAACTAGTGACCGTATGTGAAGAAGCCGGATGTCCAAATATCTTTGATTGCTGGAATGACGGTACGGCAACTTTCATGATTGCTGGAGAACGCTGTACGCGAGCTTGCGGTTTCTGTTTAGTTGACACCAGAAAGCCGAATCCTTTAGATCCAAATGAACCGCAAAGGGTAGCGTCAGCAGTTTCGGAAATGGGTTTAAAACATGCAGTTGTGACATCGGTAGCTAGAGATGACCTCGTCGATGGGGGAGCGGAACATTTTGCAAACACAATAAATATGATCCGTGAAAAAAATCCTGAAACAAAGATTGAAGTCCTCATACCTGACTGCAA
>DBFL01000087.1:0-4430 GCA_002294285.1 Candidatus Neomicrothrix sp. UBA881 | reverse complement strand
ATTGAAACTGTTCCCAGACTCCAGCGAAAAGTCCGACCTTCGGCGAGCTACGCCAGAAGTCTCGCAGTTCTTGCAAGAGCTAAGAAAGCTAATTTGATAACTAAAACATCTTTAATCGTTGGCTTAGGTGAAAAAGAATCAGAAATTGACCAATGCTTAACAGACCTAGCAGCTGTTGCCTGTGACATAGTCACCATCGGGCAGTACCTAAAACCTTCCTCACACCACTTGCCGATAAAAAAATGGGTCACCCCAGATTCCTTCAAACGGTGGACACAAGTGGGTAAAGATTTTGGAATCTCACATGTCGAAGCAAGCCCTCTCACGAGATCTAGTTATCACGCGAGACAGGCCTTAGAGTCCACAGACAGCACATCAGTCGAAATCGGTTTACGAAGTTAGCTTTTACGGACAGTAAAAAATGATAAGTCTCGATGCTTCCACAGTTCTTTTGCAATGGGCAGTTGGAGGATTACTATTCCTCTGGGTCACATGCCGTCGCCATCAAATAGGTCCGGGTTACGGATGGCTTTTGAGGATTACATACATTGTCATGCTGATCTTATCTTTCGTGATCGGAGCGGTCACTGAAATAGTCCCCGCGAGAGAAATCATTACCATTTTCATGATTGCGGCTGCAACAATTCCATTAGTTATTTCTTTTGCTGAGAGAAAAGAAGAAAAGAAATCTCTAAATGCAAATTTAGATATTCTCGCCCCAATGCTTGGACTAGCTGCTTTGATAGTGGCAGCATTTGACGCTGGTGGTCCAACGGTATTAGCTATAGCGCGGATCCTTGTCGGAGCAATTTTTCTCGGCGCAGTAAGTGATGCGATGCTCTTAGGTCATTGGTACTTGGTGCAGCCGGGCCTAGCTAGAGCCCCTCTTCTCGAATTAGTCAGGTTAATAGGCGTTATTTGGCCTTTCGAATTGGCAGTACTGCTATACCCCACAGGCATGTGGTCAGTTATTAATGGAAATATAGACGATGGTTACGGAGGGCTACTCGGCTGGTTCTGGATCGCATGTACGGTTATGACAATAGGTTTGGTATTCGTCACTCGTGCAGCACTAAAGGAAAGACAATACTCTGCTGTGATGGCTGCGACCGGATTGTTATACCTGGCGATATTGACAGGATTCGGAATGGATCTAGTAGCAAGAGCAACACTTGCCTAAAATTGAAACGATCTCGAGTGTCTGAGCATTTGGTCCCGTTAGGATTATCCGAATGAAGGTATATACACGACGCGGGGATGACGGTTCCACAGATCTTCTTTATGGAGGGCGCGTTTCGAAAAGTGACTTGCGGCCAGAAGTCTACGGAGATGTAGACGAGACTCAGGCATTCATAGGTCTAGCTAGGGCTGCAGCAAATGAAGAGCTCTCAAATTTTCTACTAAAGATTGAACGTGAGCTATGGATAGTGATGGCTGAACTTGCTTGCAATCCTGAAAAAATTGACAACCTTGACGAAAGTAGTCGTGTAACCGAAGAGATGGTGAAAGGTCTAGAAGACCTAATAGATGGCGTCAGTGAAAAATTCGAACCACCCACAGAATTTGTGGTTCCCGGTGAAAACGAGGTCGCAGCCAGACTAGATGTTGCGAGAACTGTGTGTCGCCGTGCTGAAAGATCAGCTGTGGGTCTTTCACTTAAAGAATCAAATGTAGTCCCATACCTAAATAGACTTTCAGATTTCCTCTGGAGCGCTGCGCGCTGGCAAGAAGGTGAATCTGTTACAACTAAATCTATTTCCGTATCAGAATAACTAAATATCTAATTAGGAGAAAACATGACAATAAGCTTCACAACTGCAAGACGTTTACCCGCCAATGCAGCAGTAGTCGCATACGGAATCAACTCGGACGAACTAAACAGTCTTCCAACAGGCTTTAATTCCACACAACTTAAAAAGCTTGGTTTCAAAGGCGAAATAGGACAAGTTCAGATACTTCCAGAGGGAAACAAACTCATAGCAGCTGTGGGACTAGGTGAGTCAAAAGAAATCACCCCGACAAAATTGAGAAGCGCCGCAGCGGCACTTGCAAGGGCAACCCGTAGGCACAGCTCATTAGCGACCGATCTAGTTGCCAGTTCGAATATCGAAACCACTCAGGCTGTTCAATCAGTGGTGGAAGGAATAGCTCTGGCGCTTTACAAATTTGATTACAAGTCATCCTCAACAAGAAATAAAGAAGATGAAGCCTTAAAAAAGGTGATACTCGCAGGCAGCACATCATCTGCAACTAATTCTGCGTTATCGAAAGCAACTTCAGTTGTCGAAGGTGTCATGTTAGCTCGAGATTTTGTTAACGAACCCGGAGGAAGTCTCACGCCGCAAGTATTCGCCCGAAAAGTAACAGCCATGGCTAAGGAAAAAGGACTTGCGATAAAGGTTATGGACGAAGCAGCTATAAAAAAAGCAGGCTTAGGCGGTTTATTGGGAGTAAATCGGGGATCGGACAACCCTCCAAGATTCGTTGAATTGACTTATAAGCCAAAAGGTGCAGCAAAAGCCACCTTGGCTCTGGTTGGAAAAGGAATAACTTTTGACTCCGGTGGTCTCTCAATCAAACCATGGCAAGGAATGTCTGAAATGAAAACAGACATGGGGGGAGCCGCCGCAGTAATAGGAGCGATGTCCACACTTTCTTCTTTGGAGCCAAAAATAAGAGTCAGAGGTTATCTGCCAATGACCGACAACATGCTTGGAGGAGATGCGACAAGACCGGGAGACGTTCTGAAAATACGAAATGGCAAAACTATTGAAGTAATAAATACCGATGCAGAAGGAAGGCTCATACTTGCCGATGCGCTTTCGTTGGCTAGTGAAGCTAAACCCGATGCAATAGTAGATCTGGCGACACTAACTGGCGCATGCATGGTTGCACTCGGATCAGATATAGCGGGGCTAATGGGTAAAAACAATGCCTTCCTCAGCCAAGTTGAAAAAGCGGCAGAAGATGCAGGCGAAAAAGTCTGGCAACTGCCACTGCCGGATGAATACAAAGATTTATACAAGTCTCCTATCGCAGATATGAAAAACATAAGTGCCGGAGGATATGGTGGTGCGATTACAGCCGGACTGATTCTTTCAGAATTCGTAACAGAAGGAATTCCATGGGCACACCTAGATATAGCCGGACCAGCTAGAGCTGATAAAGACAGCTCGGAAATCGTAGAAGGGGGAACAGGTTTCGGGGTTAGAACACTCATAAAGCTAATTCAAACATTTGAAACCCCTAAACCTGAATAGGCCACAATAGATGTCCGTTGCACTAAAGGAAGCAAAAGACTTAATAGATCAGGCCGCTAAAATAACTGTCCTAACTGGCGCTGGGATTTCTACCGATAGTGGAATACCAGACTTCAGAGGCCCCAACGGAATTTGGACAAAAAATCCTGAAGCAGAAAAAGCTTCAAATATCCACTACTACATGACGGACCCCGAAATCCGTAAAAGGAATTGGTCTCTTAGAGCATCAGGAGAGCTTTGGCCGAATATAAAACCCAATGAAGGTCATCTAGCTTTGGCCCATCTTGAAAAAAGAGGCCTCCTGCACATGTTGGTAACACAGAATGTTGACGGTCTGCATCAAATGGCAGGAAACGACCCCAGTCGTGTAGTTGAAATACACGGCACAGTTAAAGAAGCGATGTGCCTACAATGCGACTGGAGAGACGACATAGAGACGGTTCTCGAAAGGGTACGACAAGGAGATGAAGATCCCCATTGCTCGTGCGGAGGGTTGCTCAAATCAGCAACAGTTAGTTTCGGACAGAATCTTTTCCCTGGAGATATCGAAAAAATGTTTGAAGCCGCCTTATCATGTGATCTTTTATTAGCGATTGGAACAAGTCTGCAGGTCTTTCCTGTGGCAGAAATGCTCCCAACAGCGGTAAACAACGAAGCTAAAGCAGTGATAATTAATGGTGAGCCAACAGTTATGGATCATCTCGCTGAAATTGTTGTTATCGGAGAATTGAGCAAAGTTTTACCTGAAATGGTGTCACTTTAAAAAACTAAAGTGCCAAATTTGAACAAGATTCATAGAATTCTATGGTGTCAACATTCCAAGAACTTCTAGCACAAGCTAAAAGCCTCATTGAAGAAACAGATCCGTCAGGTTCAGAAGCCCTTATTTCAGAAGGGTGGGTTGTTCTCGATGTAAGAGAAATTGAAGAATACGATCAGGGAGTTATTCCCAATTCCATTTTGATTCCACAGGGAAAAATTGAAGAAACAATCGATCAGCACATACCTGACCGGGATCAACCCATAATTGCGATGTGCGCTGGAGGTGTCAGATCAGCTTTCGCTGCAGTCACCCTAAATGAACTCGGGTATAAGCATGTCGTATCTATGGATGGAGGTTTCAATCTCTGGAAGCAGGAAGGAAGGGATTGGGTAACATCACAAATTTTG
>DBFL01000016.1 GCA_002294285.1 Candidatus Neomicrothrix sp. UBA881 | reverse complement strand
ATGGTATTCGACTGCAAACCTATGAGATTCATCACGAAGTCTCTGCAACATATATAAGGCTTCAGAGTTTCGTGGAATACTTACTGGCAAATTTTTTCCTGAAACGTAAACATCTTCGAATTGTTTAGCTAATGATGCAACAAAAATCAGATCAGAAAGTCCTAATTTGTCTACAACTTTTTGAGCTACCGAAAGTTGACCTTTTCCACCATCAACTAAAAGAAGTTGCGGCGGATAAGAGAATTTTTTCTTTTCTTCTGCCTTCGAACTCTCCTTTTCCATTAGGTAAGCAGTTAAACGGCGCTCGATGACTTCCTCCATTGCCGCGTAGTCATCATTTCCCGAAAAGCTTTTTATACGAAAGCGACGATAGTCGCTTTTTTTCAAAAGGCCGTCTTCCATAACCACCATTGATCCGACATAGTCTGAACCTTGTAAATGACTCATGTCATAACATTCAATTCGAAGCGGCGCCGCTCGCATACCTAAAGCTAATTGAAGATCATTTAATGCCTTGGAGCGTGAATTGTGATCTTTTTCTCTCTTCAAACGATGTCGTAAAAACTCTTCAGCAGCATTATTTATGACAGTTTCTAGTAAGGATTTTTTTTCACCACGCGACGGAACTTTTATTCTTACCGAAGACGTTTTTTCACTACTTAACCAAGTCTCCAACAATGTTCTATCATTCGGCTCTGCCTGAATTATTATTTGTCCCGGAACGCCTCTAGGTGGATCTGTGCTGTAATGATCAACGATTAAGTGCTTTGCTAGTTCCGAGTTTTCTGCGCCATCAATCCTGTCAACTACGAGCCCTTTTCTGCCAACTACTCTGCCTTTTCTTATGTAAAAAATTTGCACAGAAGCCTCAATTTGATCACCAGAGATCCCAAATACGTCTATGTTTTGATCCTCCGCTAGAACCATCTGTTGTTTCTCGAGAACTTTTTCAATATTCAATATTTTGTCTCTAGTTGTCGCTGCTTTTTCATACTGTTGACTCTTAGAGGCTGAGTTCATTTCTTTTTTCAGGTCGTTAACTATTTCTTTGCTGTTTCCCTCCATAAATTTCAAAAAATCCAAAACAAGCAAATCATGATTCTCTTTTGAAATTTTTCCTACACAAGGGCCAGAACATTTCTCTATATGGAATAACAAACATGGTTTTCCCAGCTTTTCATGCTCATTAAATTTTGTATTTGTACAGCTTCTTATTGGAAAAGTTTTAATAAGTAAATCTAAGGTTTCACGAATAGCCCTTACATTTCCATAAGGTCCAAAATATTTCACCCCTCTTTTACGTTTTCCTCTAGTTATAGTCGGTCTCGGCCATATCTCATTTACTGTGACTGCTAGATATGGGTAACTTTTGTTGTCTTTGAGGTCGACATTAAATCTTGGAGTGTGCTCTTTTATTAAACTAAATTCAAGCATTAACGCTTCAAGTTCATTCCTTACCTTTATCCATTCAACATGTGATGCTTCTTGCATCATTCTCTGTGTTCGTGAAGCCAGGTTTCTTTTACTCCCGAAATAACTATTTACTCGGTTGCGAAGATTTTTTGCTTTCCCAACATAAATAATATTTCCATTCGCATCATAGAACTGATACGAGCCTGGAGAGGTCGGAATTGTTCCTTGTTCGGGTTGTCTTATCACTCTTTCAGAATAAAGCTAACAGGGAAGATTATCTAGCTCCAAAAGCTATACCTTGGCTAAAAGTGGTTTGAGAAACTTTCCTGTATGACTGCTCTTAACTTTTGTGATGTTCTCGGGTGTGTCGCTTGCAACAATTTCACCCCCTCCCTCACCACCTTCAGGACCTAAATCAATTATCCAATCAGCCGTTTTTACGACGTCAAGATTGTGTTCGATTACTATTACTGTGTTCCCACTGTCAACTAAGCGCGTTAAAACATTTAGTAGTTTTTTTACATCTTCGAAATGTAATCCTGTTGTCGGTTCATCAAGTAAATAGACAGTATGACCTGTAGGTCTTTTTGCCAGTTCAGTAGCCAGTTTTACCCTTTGAGCTTCACCTCCAGACAAAGTCGGAGCTGATTGTCCTAATCGTATATAACCCAAACCAACGTCCACTAACGTCTGCATATATCGCGTAATAGAGGGCTGCTTTTCGAAAAATACGAGTGCTTCCTCGCAGGGCATTTCTAGCACGTCAGCGATATTCTTTCCTCGATAAAGTATTTCGAGAGTGTCCCTGTTGTATCTCTTTCCCGAACAAACCTCACACGGAACGTAAACATCTGGCAAGAAATGCATTTCAATCCGTATCGTGCCATCACCTGAACAAGCTTCGCATCTACCTCCCTTAACGTTAAAACTAAACCTTCCTGGTTGATAGCCCCGCAAACGCGCTTCCTCTGTTTTAGCAAATAACTTTCTAATATGATCAAAAACTCCCGTGTAAGTTGCAGCATTAGACCTCGGAGTTCTTCCAATCGGTGCTTGGTCAATGTTTATTACTTTGTCAATCTGCTCTACCCCATTTATTGCTTTGTGTAGACCAGGCGGGTTTTTGGACTTATATATCGACTGCATTAAACCCTTTAATAAGATTTCGTTAACGAGTGTAGATTTACCTGAACCAGAAACCCCTGTTACTGCAACAAAGCAACCTAAAGGGAAGTCCACATCTATGTTTTTAAGGTTATTTTCACGTGCCCCCAAAATGCTTACGTATGATCCGTTAGTCCCCCTACGTTCGGAAGGAACAGGTAGCAATTTGCTTCCTGCTAAGTATTCACCAGTTAATGATTTCTTGGAAGCAATCAGGCCTTTTACATCGCCCGAATAAACCACGTCACCCCCATGTTCACCCGCGCCGGGTCCAATGTCGACTACATGGTCTGCCGCACGGATTGTTTCTTCGTCATGTTCAACAACTATTACGGTGTTACCTATGTCTCTTAAATGTGAAAGGGTTTCTATCAATCGTTGATTGTCTCGCTGGTGTAATCCAATCGATGGCTCATCTAAAACATAAAGCACCCCTACTAAACCACTACCTATTTGTGATGCGAGTCGTATTCGTTGCGCCTCACCTCCGGCCAAGGTTGCAGCAGAACGTGACAGTGTTAAATACTCAAGACCCACATCAAGTAAAAACCGGAGTCGTGAGTTGATTTCTTTTACGACCTGTTCTGCAATCATTTGCTCACGATCGTTTAATTTCAACCTTGAGAGAACATCGAATGCCTTATCTATCGGGAGCTTGCAAATATCATCCAAGGAGTAATCGTCAATTTTCACAGCCAGTGATAGTGGATTAAGTCTTGCACCTCCACACTCAGGACAATCAACTTGCCTCATGTACCCTTCAATTTGTTCTCTTTGTGAATCACTTTCGGCTTCTTGATGTCTTCTTCTCAAATATGGAATTGCACCTTCAAAACGTGCATTGTGAACCCTCGCCCTACCAAAACGATTGTGGTATCGGACTTTTACTCTTTCTTTAAGCCCAGTATTCATCAGCGTTTTCTGATGTTTTTTGGATAATTTAACCCATGGTGTTTCGAGATCTATTCCTTCACTTGTAGCTACTGCTTCTATAAGTCGTTTAAAATATC